>JBBWVR010000119.1:0-3380 GCA_050256315.1 Gammaproteobacteria bacterium
TTCACCCCTTCTAAAAATAAGTTAAACGGCAGCATCCATTTACCAAATGGGTGCAACGTTAATTCACCAACAAATCCACCAAGGCCTTTTTCTTTAATACTAAAGAATAGAATCAAGAGGAAGATGCCAAGCGCCATACCAAATGTAGCGTTTGGATCGGTTGTTGGTACAACTTTCAGATACTCAACGCCCATCAATTGTGCTGCATATGGCAACCAATCAACTGGCACGAGATCCATTGTATTCATCAATATAATCCAAATAAAAGTGGTTAGCGCAAGTGGTGCAACCATCGGATTTTTACCTTTAAATGAGCCACGAACGTTCTCGTCAATAAAATCAATAACGCTTTCTACAAAATTCTGAAAACCGCTTGGCGCATCCACCGTAGCTCGCTTTGCTGCTTTGGCAAAAATTAACAAGAACAATGCACCTAGAACAAAAGAAAAGCCCAGAGTGTCAATATGAAACGCCCAAAAACCCATTTCTTTCGCCTGTTCTGCACCATGAGCAATACCCCACGTGCCATCTGGGTGTTGACCAAAAGTTAAATTCTGTAAATGGTGCTTAATATAAGCGCTTGCTGTTAATTCGCCTTGTGCCATTATTTTTGTCTAAACCTATCTAGTATAAATCCAACCTGTCCCACCACCAAACTCAAAATGAGTGCGCCGGGATCAAGTGCCAACAAACTAAGTCCAATCAAGGTAAGCATCGCCAGAGAAAACACTCTCAACACGCTGCTCTTGATGGCCATCCTAAAACTCTTTTGAGCGTCAGCATCAACTGCCGCTTTTTGCGTGTGCATAAAGTAATCAAACAACCAAGTATTGATATAACTTACCAATGCGCCGTACAGTGCATCTAGGCCATAACCGTAGCTAGAAAAGACTAAAACAGTTACTGCGAGTAGTAAGGATTGAACAAGTGAATGCACTGATTTCATCCCAACTGACAACCGCTCTGGCCACACACAAACGAAGATTATACCGTTTTAGCGATTTTAATCAAGTCGCAAATACATGATTTTTTGCTGTTATTCTCAAGTTGGAACGCCCCCCTCAAGCAGGGCGTTAACAATGGGTTGCCAGACAGTAGCTATTTGCCGCCTTAATTCAACCGATCTCACTTTCTATAAAATTCATTAAATCTTACTTGCGGGACCTAGGCAATTACAGTACAACTTGCGGAATTTAATGGAAAAATCTTAATATTTAAGTTTATTTTTCATTTATAGTTGTTCATTGGGAAAAAAACTATAAAAAGCCTTTTATAATAGTCTATCATCCCGCCCTTTATAGTTATGCACGTCAATTGAAATGATAGCGATTATTGAAGATCTTGCAAAGCAAGGAGTTGAGCTCAGTGAGCAAAACAAACAAAATCTAGCGCATTATTATCATAGCATACACCCGTCAGACTACAACGACTCTAAAGCAGAATATCTGCTGCAATGCGCAAACATCCACTTAGCGCTTGGCGCCTCAAAACATTGTAACGAGACACTCATTGAGAGCGCTAGTATCGCCAGCCTAAATTCATCGGCAACTAGTACCGTTATCAGTGTTATTACTAAAGACACACCCTTTATTCGAGACACTCTTATTATGTGCATCAATGGCTTTGGTGCAAACATTATCTTTACTCATGCCTCCTTACTAGAGGTTGGGCGAGATGAAAAAGGCGATATTCGCCACCTCTCGTCCTACAAAAAAGGTGAGGCTCATGAGGATGAAATTGAGTCTTTTATACAGTTTCATCTTGAGTCCATGTCACCCGAGAGTGTCGATACGCTCAAGGGGAAAATGCGCAGACGTGTTGATGCAATTTACTATGTGGTTAGTGATTGGCCTATCGCGCGCAACCGTTTACTGCAAATTGCCGACCTCCTCGATGCTAAAAAAGCACCCACATCTAGCAGCGATTTTATTCGCTGGATTGAAAATCATAACTTTGCCGTTCTTGGTAGTGCAGAGATTGGACAAAACATAGCACAGAAAACGATTGTCGGCGAAAGTGCTACCGGTCTATTCCGCTACTTGCTGGAGAATGATCAAGATGTCGCGCCATTTATTCCCAATCTTTCATTTGGCCCCTCATCACTAATTGTAACCAAACTATCAGTTACCTCTAAAATTCACCGCTCTCGACAAATGGACGTTATTGCAATCCATGTTGATGATCGTTATTATTGCTTTGTTGGCTTCTTGTCCGGCACGTCTTTTAACCAAAGCGTGTTTCAGGTGCCACTGATCAAAGAAAAGGCGGAGCGTGTTCTAGAGCGTTCCGGGCTTCGCCCAACCAGTTGCAACCATAAGGCAATGCATAATTTGTTAGAAAGCTTTCCACGTGCGCTTATGTTTCAAATCAAAACAGACAAGTTGTTGCAAATCGGTGGCAGTGTCTTAAGCCATCAAGAGCGACGCAAAACCCACGTATATTTGACCAAAGATCGTTGTGGCCATTTTTATACCAGCCTGGTGTATTTGCCGCGTGATATTTTCGACTCAGAGCTACGCCAAAAAATTCAACAACGACTACACGACCTATTTAAGGCTGATTTTGTTTTATTCGATGTACGTTTTTTCGACTCTGTCTTATGTCGCATTGAGTTTAATATCTTTACCCAATCAAGCGCCGAAATAAGCGAGGAAGCACTTGCAATAGAAGTTAAGTCGATTGCGTATGATTGGTATGCAGAACTGCGTCACGTGATGCAAATGGGTGGCGCTGACTTGTCCTTGTTTAGTGATTACCAAAACGCGTTTCCACGCACCTACACTAACGACTACGGCGTAGATCGTGGCTTTAAAGACATTCTCAAGCTTGAGTCTTTATCGCCAAACAATTTCACTAGTGACTTATTTTTTGGCTCTCAGCGCTCCGCCGACAGCGTCAACTTTAGAATTTACAGCAAAGATCACTCGCTAACCCTGTCCGACATTGTCCCTGTCTTTGAAAACCTGGGCGTCAATGTGGTTTCCGAACACCCTTACAAAATTAATACCAGCGGCAGTCATCGAATCACAATTCGCAATATTGAATTATTACGAAAAGACCAGAAAGATTTTGACCTAGAGGTTGATACAGACAGATTTCTCCAAGCGTTTGAGCAGATTTGCATGGGTGCAATTGAAAATGACGGCTTTAACCAACTTGTTCTTTGTGCCACTCTAGATGTTAAACAAGCCAATCTATTTCGCGCCATTTATGTTTATCTAAAGCAAATAAATTTTGGTTACAGCCAAAACTTTATTACCAATACTTTAACCAGCCATATTGAGTTGAGTCGGGCGCTTTTTGCTTTATTTGAAGCCAAGTTCGATATCAGCCATAAAGAGCATGTGAGCACGCAAGAGCCAATAAAGAAAGGCATTACA
>JBBWVR010000120.1:0-6188 GCA_050256315.1 Gammaproteobacteria bacterium
CAGCAATTTCATGCCAGATTCTTTTGCCACTTTGTCGCGGAACTCGATCATTTCACGGAACTTCCAAGTCGTGTCTACATGCAATAATGGAAAAGGTGGCACTGCAGGGAAAAATGCTTTTTTCGCCAAGTGCAACATCACAGACGAGTCCTTGCCAATTGAATATAGCATGGCAGGATTGTTGAATTCAGCTGCCACTTCTCTAAAGATATGGATGCTTTCAGCTTCCAGTTGCCTTAGATGGCTAAGTCTGTGTTCTGGTAAGGGGCTCATGTGTTAGTCTTGTTTGTTTAATTGCTGTGAAGCGCGTCCCGCTTCAGAAAGTAGGGTGATTATAGTATTTTTTTCTAAATAATGACAATAAATAGAAAACATAATACTATTCTTTTCATAATAGGCTATATATTTAGAATTTAATTCTATTTATTGAATTAAATAGAGAAATGCAATTGGTTTAATCTCAAATCACTGGCCATTGTCTGGCAAAAATATCGGCTAATTACAAAATGGTTTATGCAAAGTTCTCATATAATTGCCGCTAATGATCCGAGCCGCACTCAAAACCACATTGCCCATATTTTTTGGCTACCTGCCTTTGGGTGTCGCCTTTGGCTTGCTTTTTCAAGAGCTTGGCTACCCATGGTATTTTGCAACCCTGATGGGAGTTTGCATTTATGCTGGTGCAGCTCAGTTTATGGCGGTCGGCTTGCTGGCTGCAGGTGCGGGTTTTGTTGAAATTGCCATCGCTACTTTTTTTCTCAATTCGCGTCATATATTTTACGGTTTGGCGTTACTCAATAGTTTTGGTGACTGGGGGTTAAGAAAGCTGTATTTGATATTTGGTCTAACAGACGAAGTGTATTCTCTAATGAGTACAATTGAAGTGCCAGAAGGAGCTGATAAGCCCCAGTTTTATTTTCTGATGACGATTTTCTCTCAGAGCTATTGGATTTTGGGCTGCACTTTAGGTGCTTGGGCGGGAACGAAACTTGTGTTTAATACTCAGGGAATGGAGTTTGCTGCTACAGCGTTGTTTACGGTTTTACTTATTGAGCAATGGATAAAAGTAAGAAAACCGCTACCCTTTATTATTGCCTTGATCGCATCTGCCATTGCGTTATTGCTGTTTGCACAACACATGTTGTTATTTGCCATTTCTCTTTCCCTCACTATGATGATAACTCTACGTTCAACTAATCAAAAGGTGCATGATGAATATTGAGTACTTAGTCATTGTAATAGCCATTATGTCGACTGCTACATTTGCCACAAGATTACCCCCATTTGTGCTCTTTAGCGGCCGTGGACAGCATCCATTATTGCAATTTATTGCAAAGTATACTCCGCCGATGGTGATGACTATTTTGGTGATTTATATGCTAAAAACTGTCGATTATCTTTCCGAAGAAGGGCTGTATGCTACTGCCGCACTCATTGCGACTATTGGTGTCCATCTTTGGCGACGAAATGTGTTGCTTAGTATTGTTGCGGGCACTGTTACTTATATGGCATTTATACAAGGCTGGTTATAAATAGCCAACGAATGTCCCATTGGTGCATCAGATGCTGTCTTGTGGCTCTTAGGTCAGTATTGAATTCATAGTAAAATATGAATAATCCCTATTATTTTGAAATAGCAACAAATGCAAAGGCTGGTGAAATTATTCCCCTTTTTGGTTTGGTTTAGATTAATCACCAAAGAGACATTGAAGGCAGACCTATTTGCCGGCTTGACGGGTGCTATTATTGTTCTACCGCAAGGCGTTGCTTTTGCTACTATTGCTGGTTTGCCGCCAGAATACGGCTTGTATACCGCTATGGTGGTGCCTATTATCGCAGCCTTGTTTGGCTCATCTCATCACCTTGTTTCTGGCCCGACAACAGCGATTTCAATCGTTGTTTTTTCAGCAGTTAGTAAACATGCAGTGATTGGCAGTGAGGAGTTTGTTGCGATGGCGCTAACCTTGACTTTTTTGGCGGGTGTTTATCAACTAGCGTTTGGTTTGGCGAAGTTTGGTATGTTGATTAACTTTGTTTCACACAATGTGGTGATAGGTTTTACCGCCGGCGCAGCCTTGTTGATTGCTACTAGCCAAATACCTCATATACTGGGTATTGAAGTCTTTAGGGGTTTGAGTTTCTACGATACTTGGAATGCGATCTTCGAAAGTATTGGTGGGCTAAGAGATGGCCCGAGAGAGGGGATAGCAGCTCTTAAATCCTGGGATTCGATTCTTGTTCTTTGTGTTGGTTTAAGTACGCTTTTCAGTGCTATTGCGGTTAAGTTTTATAAGCCGAGATATCCTAATTTATTGATAGGAATGGTTGTTGGAGGCATTGTTGCTGTTCTTTTGAGTGGACAAACTAATGCCATTAAAACTGTCGGTGAAATACCGGCCCTATTGCCACCCCTTTCCATGCCAAACTTTTCATTAAGCACTTTAAAATCTTTAGCACCAGAAGCATTTGCTATTGCACTTTTGGGTTTAATTGAGGCCGTATCAATTAGTCGCTCGGTGGCTACCAAGTCATACCAGAGGATCAGGCCTAGCCAAGAATTTGTCGGCCAGGGCCTATCAAATATTGTTGGTAGTTTTTTCTCAAGTTATGCCTCGTCTGGCTCGTTCACTCGCACTGGCGTTAACTATGAAGCGGGCGCGAGAACTCCACTTTCTGCTATTTTTGCGGCATTGATATTGGTGCTCATTGTGCTTTTGGTTGCACCATTGATGAAGTATTTACCACTTGCAGCAATGGCGGGTGTTATTTTGGTGGTGTCTTATAATTTGATTGACTTTAAGCACATCAAAAAAACATTTAAATTTTCCAAGTCAGAAACCTCGATTTTCCTCGTTACTTTTCTCTCGACATTATTGTTGGAACTAGAGTTTGCGATCTATTTAGGTGTGCTGCTCTCGCTGATGTTATTTATCGCCAAAACAGCAGCTCCTGAAGTACACACATTAGCCTTTGAAAGTGGCCCCGAGGAGAGTGCACGTAAGTTAAGAACAATCCGGACAACGCCAATGACGCAGTGCCCTCAACTGAAAATAATTCGTATTGACATGTCCATTTATTTTGGCTCGATAAACCACATTCAAAAACAAATTAATCAAATCGTTGATAACCAAAGGATCTATCATATTCTTATTGTTGCAAATTCTGTCAACTTTATTGACCTTGCTGGCGTTGAGGGTCTATTGGCTGAGAATCGGCGTTTGAAAGAGTTGGGTGGTAGTCTGTACTTTGTTTCGGTCAAGAACTCTGTTGCTGAGTTCTTGCAAAAAGTGCACTTTGTTGAGCAAATTGGTGAAGATAATTTCTACGAATCTAAAGAGTTAGCCATTAAGGGTATCTACCAAAAACTGGACATGAAGAAGTGTGAAAAATGTCGCGCACTGGTCTTCAAAGAGTGTAACTAGGTTGTCAAATCAGTATTAATTCACTTAATTAACGAAAGTACTCGGTAAAGGAGCCAACCTCTTCCCTAGGTGTACGATAGCTGTTGATTAACGCCTCAGTATCTTCATAACCCATCGCCATACCGCAGAGTAAGATTTTATCGTGCCCGAAATCCAATTCCGGTTTGATAATGTGCTGATAGTCGGCGATAGCCGCTTGTGGGCAAGTGCTAAGCCCTAGGTCCAGCGCTCCAAGCATGACCGATTGAATAAACATACCGCAATCCATAAAACTGCCGGATTGCATGCCAGAGTCCATAAAAAATAGCAGCATTACTGGCGCATCAAAAGCACGATAATTAGCCGCCCACTGATCCATTTGACGTTCTTTATCCTCGCGTCTAATGTCCAGTGTTGAATACATTAATAGGCCACACTCTTTGCGCCTCGATTTATAGGGTTCCACCCACTCAGTTGGGTAGTATTGGTAATCTCGTTGTCCTTTATCGCCAGAGCGAAAAGCCGCTTCTATTTTCGTTTGCAGATTTTTCTTGCTCTCGCCGGTGACCACTGCAGCACTCCATGGCTGGGTGTTGACACCAGATGGCGCACACCTTGCGGCATCGAGTATAGTGTTAATTTGTTCTTCTGAAACCTCTTTATCGAGAAAGGCTCGCGTTGATTTGCGTTGCTCTAGGGCTTTAATGACGTGCATAGAAAAATTCTTATGAAAGTGTGTTGATTTTAATGCGCTTAGTGTATTGATATGTGAAAAATATCACGCACTGATTTTTACAAAGTACTAGCAAAAAACGTGTGGTTAATATGGATCAAATAGGGATTTAGATAGTTGTATACTTAGTGTTCTAAAGACTATAGAGATTTAGTCTATGCAGAAATGTATCAAGTTGCTAGTTTTTTTTTCACTGGTTGCTTTAGCGTTCAGTGTTAAGGCTGCCTCAGAATGGGGCCCCAATACGCCAGGTGTTGCTCTAACAATAAGTCAAACCGAAAGTGGAACCTATACCTTAAAGGGAAAAAACCTTCCCAGGACTCTGAGCTATACTCTTTGGATTAAGACATTCAACGGCGTGTTTCCAGCTTATGACCAAGAGTTTTATGTTGATTATTCTGGAGAGTTGAAATCCAGAGGGGAGTGGCCGATTTTGCTGAAAAACCTGCAGATAAATGTACCTTTTAATGACTTTCTCGATGGTGAGCCGTTAGAATTTGGTCTAATATCAACCGATGACAGTGTGCAGGCAATTGCTAAAATTACGCCCAACCCAATTGCTGATGAAGATAGAGGTTGCAGTTTTTCAATGGAGTTGGCTGCTGCAGATGGCATATCCTTTATTGCTAAAGGTGCTGGGTTTATTCCGGGCGAAAGGGTTGAGGTTGTATCAAAATCTGCCCATGAAGTCGTCAATTCTTCATTCGTCGTCCCAGACAGTGGCTCTTTCATTGGCACGGTGTTGCCAAGCGTTAGTGGCGTGGAAACGGCTTTGGCAAGTCATACTATGAAAGCCAGTCATTGTGAAATTAGTGTTGATTATCGTTGGCGTGATTTAAACTATCGCTAATTATTGTTTTTAAGCTATCTATTGAATTGGGTTTTAGTAGATGATTTTTGCTTGGGGCTTTACAATTTTCAACAATGAATAAACTGAGTCCAGTTATCTACATTCCACACGGGGGAGGGCCACTACCTTTGCTGGGCGATGATGGTCATCAGAAGTTGGTTGCTTTTCTTAGAGGGGTTGTTAAGACAATAACAAAACCTTCAGCAATATTAGTGATTAGTGCACATTGGGAAGAGGGCAAAGCAACAATCACAAATGGTGCGATACCACCCTTGATCTACGATTATTATGGCTTTGCTGATGAAGCATACCAAGTTGAATATCCAGCAGATGGCAGTCCTCAACTTGCAGAGACTATTTTTCGTTTATTGAAAGAGGCTGGAATTGATGCAAAGTTAGATGATCAGCGTGGCTTTGATCATGGGCTGTTTGTGCCATTAAAAGTCATGTACCCAAGTGCTAGTATTCCTTGTGTGCAATTATCGTTAACTCGTGATTTGAATTCGGAACACCATATTAAAATTGGTGAAGCACTCTCAGAATTGAGAGGGCAAGATGTGCTGGTCATTGGCTCTGGTTTGTCATTTCACAATATAGCCGCATTTATGTCTGAAAAATCTGGTGTGTCCGATACTAATAATGAGGTTTTTCAACAATGGCTTATTGAAACTTGTGCAAATGAGACCCTGACAGAGAGCGAACGTAGAAAAAGATTAACCGAGTGGAGCAATGTGCCTTTTGCGCGTTATTGCCACCCTAGAGAAGAGCATTTATTGCCTTTACATGTTTGCTATGGCGTAGCAGGTTCCGGTGCCAAACTGGTGTTTTACGATAAGGTGATGGGCAAAAAAGCGTGCGCATTTTTGTGGTGATGTTTTGCGGCAATAGGGGCTAAAAACATTTTACGTAAATTTCAGATTTTCAGAGAAAAATCCAAGTAAATCGGATTTTTGAAAATGGAGGCTGGGACCGGAGTCGAACCGGTCTATAAGGCTTTGCAGGCCCCTGCATAACCGCTTTGCTACCCAGCCAATGAGGCTTAAAAACAAAAAAGCCTGTTCGCACAGGCCAATTGTATCACTTAATTTTTGGAGCGGGAAACGAGATTCGAACTCGCGACATTCACGTTGGCAACGTGATGCTCTACCAGCTGAGCTATTCCCGCATAGATGTGAAATTATAGTGTGTTTTTCCTAGCTGTCAA
>JBBWVR010000121.1:0-2750 GCA_050256315.1 Gammaproteobacteria bacterium
AACTTTCTATTCGAGCCCATGTGAGTCTTCAATTGTTCATTGGTGAGCTCAAAAACAACGCCATCAACATCAAAATCTACGCCACTCTCAAGCTCGCTTACAATGCTCTGGAAATGCGTACTAAACGATTCAATGTCACCCAACCAGCAAGGTAGCTGGGAAAAGGGCACAAAAAGAGCGGCTTTATCGGCGATAGCCTGAGAGGCAAACTGGTCAAGCGCTTTTTCCTTAATTAAACTGGCTTGAAAATTTCTTGGATATTCAAAATGTTGGTTTAGATGCGACGCAAAGTAGCTTTTTTTAACAACAATTTCTCCCGGACCTTGACCCCTATCCGAATCGTTGTAAACACTTAACCCGCGCACAAATACTCGAGAAATATCACTGCCTTTATTGCCATCACCCCTTGTGTACAGGCGATTGCCGTCATCATAACCGGCAAAACCGTCAAGCTTCGCAGTGCCCTTAATCTGGACGGTCTCGAGTGGCAGATTGATCTCTTGAGAAGCTTTATTTATCCTGTCCAGCCATTTTTGAATTTCGCCCCAAGTATAGGCCTTATCGGTGGAAAGCATTCTTTCAGGAAGCCTTACTTTGTCTTCTGAAAAACCTTCGTTTTCAGGCTCAGGACGGCTCAACAAAGGATGGTCGGGTGTTCGCTTTGACAACTCCGTCAAAAAAACAAAATCGTAATCTTGATCGCCAACTATAGGGCTGCCATCACGATAGCGCTGATTGGCAACAATGCAAAATTCAGCCAACTCATCGTCTGATAAATCAGTCAACAAAAGGCTTTGATTTGCTATATTTTGAATTTTTTGATCAGTCAACATCGATTCGTTGTTGCGCTTACCTCCAAACGACCTCAGCAGCTAGAATTGATCGGCAAGCTCTTTAAAGAAAATAAAGCTGAAATCAATTGTCTTTTGCTCGTTCTCTTCACTGAGATCATTGAAAATCACTTGAGAGTGCCCTTCCTCCAGTTGCTTCACTACAAGCTGAACAGAAACTGTTCCAGCACTCTTGCCCATCAACTTCGAAAAGAAGCTTCTGTCATTTGTTCTAACAAGGTTGACATAGTAGCTTTGCTCGAACGGATCACTGTCTTCAATATTAACATTCAATTCATCCAAAACCCAGCCCAAATGCGCCCAAGCCTTAGGCGGGTCATATGGGAAAACAAGGGTTGCGTACCCTCTTTTGGTTTTATATACCGAAACTGGTAATTTCTCAACCTCAACTGTATCTTGAATTTTGTTGATCGCTTCAGATTGGTCACTGCCAAGGAAGACCATCAATCTAAGTAACATTTCTGTCTCTAACTCTGCGTCTTTTACTCGCGATTGCCATAGAGTGGTTTCGTCGATCACCACCTCTTCAATTGACGTCAGGGACAAGTACACCTCTGAACTATTAGCGTCTTCAGTGGCTTCAATTCGAATTCTGTATTTGTCGGCAATTGGAAGTGCATATTTTGCCTTCAAGATGTCTGCAAGCATTGCTCTAAAACCACTCAGTGATGAATCAGGCACATCTGGATCGCTTTCAAGATATTCGGTTTCTATAATGCCGATGGCCTCATCTTCTTTCTTAATTTTAAAGCCAAACGTTTGCAAGAATTCTTTGGCTAATGGCCAGATATCACTTGGCGGCTTGTTAACCAACAACCACCTGCGATAAGCATCGCGCTTCACTTCAACATTGGCAACTTTGGCCAACTGCACGTCAGTAGTGTCTGTTGCTGTGAGTTTGCTGGAGTTGCTTACAAAATCACCTTGCAACTCAGGGTTGGTTAAATCTGGCGGGATAATAAGATCAGTGATCTCACCTTTTACTTCTTGGTAATTAATAACACGAGTGCCTAGTATCTCTTCATCATCAGAACTGGAAAATGATGAGCAGCCCGCTACAACAAAAGCCGACAATAAAACAACTACGCAGTTCGTGTATTTCATAATAAATTAAGTTTTTGTAAATCTTTTCCAAGTATGGCTTGATACTCTTTAGACAACACAGTCAATGGCAAGCGGATACCCTCACCACATTTTCCCATTTTGTGTAGAGCCCATTTCACTGGGATTGGATTAGACTCGAGAAATAAATGATCGTGCAGTACGCTAATCGTCTCATTAAGTGCTCTTGCTTCGTCAGCTTTGCCAGCCATAGCCAACAAATAAACTCTTTGCAGCTCAGCCGGAACAACATTTGCGCTAACCGAAATACCACCATGACCACCCAGTAAAATAAACTCTACTGCCGTAGCGTCATCACCTGTTAATAGCAAAAAATCCTTGGGGCAACGTGCAACCAATTCTTTAATCACTGACAAGTCGCCAGTCGCATCTTTAATGCCAATAATATTGTCAATTTCAGAGAGCCTAACAGTGGTGTCAACCGACATGTTAATAGCCGTTCTTCCCGGCACATTGTACAACAGTTGTGCGATATCAACACTCTCAGCAATCAACTTGTGATGCTGATACAAGCCTTCTTGAGTCGGTTTATTGTAATACGGTGTAACCAACAAGCAAGCATCTGCACCAATTCTTTTAGCCTCTCGAGTAAGCTCAATAGCTTCAGAGGTAGAATTCGCGCCGGTGCCAGCAATGACTGGAATTCTTCCTGCGGCGTAATTAATCGTGTGCTCTATCACATGAATATGCTCAGGCACTGCTACTGTTGCAGACTCGCCCGTCGTGCCGACCGATGCAATTGCTGTTGTGCCCGCATCGACATGAAAATCAATTAAA
>JBBWVR010000122.1:0-5550 GCA_050256315.1 Gammaproteobacteria bacterium
AACCAGTTTGGATCGAATGTAGGGGTACTAACAAGGGTCAAAATAGAGCCATCGGTAACATCAATCATCACCAATGCGCCTCGTTTACCGTCCATTAATTCTTCGGCTTTTAATTGTAAATCCAAGTCAATGCTTAAATAAAGGTCGTGACCCGACTCTGCCGGAATGAGTATTTTCGAATCCACCACTCGTCCAGAAACATTACGCTCAATTTGTTTTTTGCCAGAGTTGCCGTGCAAAAGATTTTCGTATTGCCTTTCAACGCCAGTTTTGCCGATGAAATTTGTACCAGCGTAATTGTCTCTATCGTATTTGTCTTTATCCTCCTGACTCATTGAGGAGACGTAGCCAATCAAATGTGCACTGCTAGTACCATTTGGATAAACACGGTGAAAGTAGGGCTCTATTTCAACGCCTGAGAGTCGCGTTTTGGTGAGAAAAATAGCCACCGCTTGCTCCGAGACATTGTGCTTGATAGGGATATTATTAAATTTTTTGTAGCGTTTTCTGGTTTTATAAAATTCCTTGATATCGTCATCGTTTATCAAGTCAAAGCGCTTAAGTTCAATCATTGTGGCGTCCATATTTTTGACTTTCTCAGGGGTGATTGTGAGTTTATAAGAAAGCGTATTGGTGGCCAGTATTTTGCCGTTTCGATCAAGAATGTCGCCTCTTGCAGGGGTAATTGGCAGTAGCTGTAATTGATTGCCTAAGGCCTCTTCTGAATAATAAGCGTAGTTAATAATTTGTAAGCTGTAAATACGCGACAGTAGTACTAAACTCAGCGCAAAAATAAACAGCGCTGCAATAACAACGCGAGATTGAAAAACCTTTATTTCTCGTTTTGTATTGGCGATTTTATCCATGAGATCTCTGCACAAGCCATGTTAGATTTGATAGCGGTATTTTTTTTATTTTACAAGGCATAATTTTAGAAGCTCAACTTGTTGTGCGGCGATAAAATTTAACGTAGGTAAATATAAAAACCTCCTTATCCCAAGGATTGAGGCTAATAACGTTAGAAAATGCAGAAAATTTTTCATCAATAGCTAGTGCTATTATTTTCAAATTATTACATATTGTTTATTCATTGTTATCACTCAGCAAATTTGAAATGGCTTGTGCAGAGGTCTCATTGAATCAGTGCTGCAGTTTGGCAAGTAAAAAATGAACGATTGGCCATAGGATCGCACCCGTTAGTGGCGCGAGGAAGATGAGATAACTGAAGTCAAAGTCTTGAACTATCCAGTGTAGTCCGATCGTAATTACTAAATAAATGAGTGAAGCAACAAAGACGTAGACTTGTTGCGTGCTGAGATTGGAGACGTAAAAGGATTTTTTTACGCTAAGAATAAAGACAGTGCTACCAATAAGCGCTAGGGCATTTTGACCAAATACATTACCGTGTAATAAATCAAGCAATAAACCCAATAATAGAGCAAAGCTATAAACTGCTTTGGTTTCGGTATAGATCAGCCAGTAGGTAAAAAATATCAACATCCAGAAGGGTGCGGCACTCTGAATCATTTCTGGCAAAGAAACAGCGCTCAGTAATGCCGAGATGAGTGCAAGCTTAAAGAGTAATAGTTGCGGACGCTGCTTGATCATAAGGGCTCCGAGACAACGAGTACAAATTCTAATTCATTCATATTTTCAAGCGGCCGCAGTTTTATCAATAAGAAGGCCTCATTGTGCGGCGTGCTCACTTCAATTACTTCACCGACAGGGTAGCCCGCTGGATACGATTGGCCAATACCACTGGTAACAAAAATATCACCCAATTTAACATCGGCTTCAGACGGCATAAACTCTACTCTCATACCGCTCTTATTTGCCGCCAAGCCCTTGGTAATACCTCTGGCACCATTGCGAACATTTTTCACAGGAATGTGCTGAGTTGGATCCGTCGTTAATTGGACTATGGCATAAAAAGGTGTCGATTGAATAACCTGACCAACAATACCGTTTGCACCAAGTACGATTTGCGACAGCAGAATGTTGTCATTACTGCCTTTGTTAATCACCAATTGTCTTTTTAATCGAGACTGTGCAATAGACTTGACTCGAGCCAATTTAACAATGTTTGCAGGCAGTGTATAACTGGCGTCAATTAGGCGGCTAATTCTCTGATTCTCTAAAACAAGATTGTTGTAGATTTGCAACTTTGCTTTGAGTTCGAACAGTTCATTGGTAAGTTGTTCGTTTTTACGGATGAGTTGCTCGGTATCGCTGCCTTTGTCGCTTACCCAGTTCATCATTTGGCCGGGTAAGTCAACTAAAAAATAAATTGGCGACAATAGCGTAGTGCTATTGCGCTTTAGATTGTCTAAATATGAAAAACGCGCATCCAGTACAATTAAAATAATTGCAATTAAGGCTGGAAGAAGTGGCTTTAAAAGTCGCATAATAAGTCGTTTCGACTACTCTGCGGCTAAGAATCCCATATTGTGTTTGTTGATCATGTCGAGCGCAATGCCGCCCCCACGAGCCACACAAGTTAGTGGATCGTCAGCGATACTGACCGGTAGATTGGTTTCGCTGTTAATCAACTTATCAAGACCTTCCAATAGAGCGCCGCCGCCAGTAATGACCAAGCCATTTGAGCAATATCTGAAGAAAGTTCAGGGGGAGTCTGCTCCAATGCCGTTCGCACAGAGTTAATAATCATCGCTAGCGGCTCGGCAAGTGCTTCTAATATTTCACCATTTGTTACTTCAAAACTGACCGGGATACCCTTGGCAACATCACGGCCGCGGAATTCAATTTTCTTTACCACTTTGGATTTAAAAGCAGAGCCGACCTCTTCTTTGATTTGCTCAGCAGTTGCCTCGCCAATAATGATGCCGTGCGCACGTCTAACAAATTTGACAATCGTATCATCAAAGACATCACCACCGATTCTAATTGAATCCGAGTAAACGATGCCGTTTAAAGACATAATTGCAATTTCAGTCGTACCACCACCCACATCAATCACCATTGCACCTGAAGGCATGTCAATTGCCATGCCAGCACCAAGTGCAGCCGCCATTGGTTCTTCAATGAGATAAACATCGCGTGCACCAGCGCCAACAGCGCTTTCTTTAATAGCGCGGCGCTCTACTTGAGTGGCACCACAAGGCACACAAATGAGAACTTTTGGGCTTGGTGAGAAAAAACCCGATCTCAATACTTTACGCATAAAGTATTGCAGCATTTTTTCTGTCACCTTGAAATCAGCAATCACACCGTCTTTCATTGGTCGAATAGCTTCGATGGCACCAGGGGTTCTGCCCAGCATGTTTTTTGCATCTTGACCGACGGCAATAACAGTCGATTCCATTGCTCCTCTTTCGTGTCGCAGAGCGACAACAGAAGGCTCATTTAAGACGATTTTTCCATCCATATAGATAAGCGTATTTGCAGTACCCAAGTCGATAGAAAGATTTTGGCCTTTGAAGAAGTTAAACATATAGAAATTCCTTGCTAGATATTGATAAAATGCTCAGTTAGATATAGATAAAATACTCAGAAGGAATAATATAACCTGCTGGGTCTAAATAGACAATAGCGAAGGTCAAATAAATATGAAAATAAAGCAAAAACACTTGATAGATAGCATTTTTTCTGCACTTCAGTATATCTCTTATTATCACTCGCCGGATTTCATTCGGGCGATGGTTGAGGCCTACGAAAAAGAGAGCAATGTAGGCGCGAAAAATGCCATCGGCCAAATACTCATTAATTCAAAAATGTGTGCTTTTGGTAAGCGTCCTCTTTGCCAAGACACGGGCATTGTTAATATCTTTTTAGAAGTGGGTATGGATGTGCAATGGGATGCGGAACTTTCTGTTGACGACATGATTAATGAAGGAGTTAGAAAAGCCTACTTGCACCCGGATAATCCGCTTAGGGCCTCTATTGTGAGTGATCCTTTATTTGCCAGAACGAATACCAAAGACAACACACCGGCAGTCATTCACACCAAAATGGTAAAGGGTGATAAATTGGATGTGATTGTTGCGGCAAAAGGCTGTGGTTCTGAAAATAAAGCCAAATTTACCGTGCTTAATCCTGGCGAGGATTTAAGTGATTGGATTTTAAAGACAATCCCTACCATGGGTGCAGGCTGGTGTCCGCCAGGCATACTGGGAATTGGTGTTGGCGGTACGCCGGAAAAAGCTATGTTAATGGCCAAAGCGTCACTGATGGATCCAATTGACATTAATGAAGTTAGAGCCAAAGACAATCCATCTGAAATTGAAAAGTTACGACTTGATTTGTTTGAGAAAGTAAACAACTTGGGTATTGGCGCCCAGGGCTTGGGTGGTTTAACAACCGTGCTTGACGTTAAGATTCAAGATTACCCAACGCACGCCGCTTCGCAACCAGTTGCAATCATTCCAAACTGTGCGGCAACTAGACACGTTCATTTCACCCTTGATGGCTCAGGTGTGGCGCAATTGCCAGCAGTTGATTTCGACCTTTATCCTGACCTAGAAATGGACTATTCAAAATACATTAAAGTTGATTTGGACACACTGACACGTGAGCAAATGCAAGATTGGAATATTGGCGATACATTGCTATTAAGCGGCACTATTATTACTGGACGAGATGCAGCACACGGGCGACTTAAAAAAATGATAGAGTCTGGAGAGGGTTTGCCAGAAGGCGTTGATTTTGAAAATAAGTTTATCTATTACGTTGGTCCGGTGGATGCAGTTGGTGATGAGGTGATCGGTCCTGCCGGTCCAACAACAGCAACTCGAATGGATAAGTTTACCGATATGATGCTGGAGAATACTGGCATTCTCGGCATGATTGGCAAGGCGGAGCGCGGCCCGAAAACGGCTGAAAGCATTAAAAAACATCAGGCAAGTTATTTAATTGCTGTCGGTGGTGCGGCTTACCTTATTTCAAAGTCCATCAAAAAAGCCAAAGTTTTAGCTTTTGAAGAAATGGGCATGGAGGCCATTTATGAGTTTGAGGTAGAAGACATGCCTGTTGCCGTTGCCGTTGATACTCAGGGTAATAACATTCATAAAATTTTCAGCCAAATACCGGTTATGGGGATTAAGTAATGTATGTTGTTATTTTTACCGCCAAATTAAAACAGCTTGACGAGTGTTACTATGAGATGGCTGCCAAACTTAAAGAGGTGGCCTTTGATCAATACAATTGCATCAAGTTTACTTCATGCACTGAAGGCAATTTGGAGATAAGCGCTTCTTATTGGCATTCTTTGGAAGATATAAAAAGTTGGAAGCAACATGCTGACCACCTGCAGGCGCAAGAAAAAGGCAAGCGAGAGTGGTACGAGTCTTATGAGGTGCAAGTGAGCGAAGTTTTAAGAGAGTACCAGTACTCGGATTAAAATACTTAATCCTAGCGTATAATTCGCGCTGAAGTTGATCGGGTAGTCGCTGGTGGCGTTTGCCATCAGAGGAAAGTCCGGGCTCCATAGGGCAAAGTGCTAGTTAACGGCTAGGCGCAGTGATGCGACGGAAAGTGCAGCAGAAAAGAAACCGCCTACTTGTAGGTAAGGGTGAAATGGTGCGGTAAGAGCGC
>JBBWVR010000123.1:0-1728 GCA_050256315.1 Gammaproteobacteria bacterium
GCTGGGTTACGGTGAGGGTTATCGCTATGCACATAATGAGCCCAATGGTTTTAGCGCCGGACAAACGTATTTTCCCGAAGCAATGGGCGAGCAAATTTATTATCAGCCCACCGATCGCGGTCTAGAGATTAAAATTGGGGAGAAATTAAAACAACTTAGGCAAGATTTATGAGTGCTGTAGGCACGGTGTTAGCAATTGGTGTGGGCGCGACTATTGGCGCCAGTTGTCGCTATTATTTGGGCGTTTTGTCGCTGCAATGGCTAGGCAAGGCGCTGCCTTATGGTACGTTAATATCAAATGTTTTGGGCTCGCTGATTGCCGGTATTTTAGTGGTGGTGATTCTTGAGAAGGCGCTGCTAAACGAAACGTACCGCTTAATGCTTTTGGTGGGCTTAACAGGCTCGCTGACAACAATGTCGACCCTGTCTTTTGAGTCAGTGGAGATGCTCAGTAGTGGTCATTACTCACAAGCTTTATTAAACATCTTGCTTAATGTTGGTCTTTCGTTGCTTGCTGCAGCGCTTGGCGTGATGTTGGCAAAGTATGGCTTTGACTTAGCTCAAGGCTAATTTTTTTTCGACTTCGTCCAGCAGAAGTGCGGAAATATTAAGATTAAATTGTTTGTCCAGCTCACGAATGCAAGTCGGGCTGGTGACATTGATTTCAGTAATGTAGTCACCAATGACATCAAGACCCACAAATAGCAATTCTTTTTCAATCAGCATCGGTGCGATTTGTTCGCACAAATATCGATCGCGCTCGCTTAGTGGTTGACCTCGCCCTGTTGCACCTGCAGCTAAGTTGCCTTTAAAGCTTCCCTCGGCAGGAATGCGCGCTAAGGCGTAGTCTACCGGCTTGCCATTAATTAGCAAAATACGCTTGTCGCCGTCTTTGATTTCGCTCAAAAACTCTTGCGCCATGATAAATCTTCGGCCTTGATTGGTCAGCCTTGAGATGATATCGGTGATATTGTCATCGCTCTTGTGCAGTTTGTAAATGTCTGTGCCGCCCATGCCGTCTAATGGCTTAACAACACCCACACCCGTATCTTCAATAAAACGGCAAAGTCGCTCAATATCTGCACTCACCAGTGTTTTTGGGATGCAATGAGGGAAGTTTAGGGCAAATAATTTTTCATTGGCGTCGCGCAGTGAACTCGGCTTGTTGACCACCAAGACGCCGTTGTTTTCGGCTTGCTCAAGAAGGTAAGTGGCGTAGATGTAGTTCATGTCAAAGGGTGGATCTTTGCGCATGAAAATGGCATCGATATCACTCAGCGCAATTGTTTTGGAGTCTTCACGACAATGCCAATTGACGTCTGAATCTTGTATAAAAGTTTTGCGAACATTGGCAAAAACCGAACCGTCCTGGTGATACATATCATTGCTATCGAAGGTGTATATATCCCAACCACGGCTTTGCGCTTCAAGCATCATTGCAAAGGAGGAATCCTTTATTGGGTTGATGCCAGCGATGTCATCCATCAGCACAGCCAGAACGATTTTCTTCATGTGGATATTATAAAACTCTTGCGCAAAGTAAACGGTTTATTGGCCAACATTATTGCCACTAAAAGTTTTTGATTGGAGGGTTATTTTAAGCGTATAATTTCCCCTCTTTAGTGCGGGGTGGAGCAGCATGGTAGCTCGTCGGGCTCATAACCCGAAGGTCATAGGTTCAAATCCTATCCCCGCTACCAAATTTCCTTAAGTGTTATAATAGGAAGA
>JBBWVR010000124.1:0-10349 GCA_050256315.1 Gammaproteobacteria bacterium
GCCAAGGCTGGAACAAAGGCAAACAAGGTCTTAAAAGATAAAATCGCTGCTGAATCAAAACCCCCTGAATTGACAAATCTTTTAGCAGAAGAAATTAGCATTTACTTTTGGGTAAGCAAGTAATCCTCATAATTACCAGAGTAGTAGTGCGCCCCATCCTCTTTAAGTTCAATAATGCGAGTAGATAAAGACGAAACAAACTCTCTATCGTGACTTACAAAGATAAGTGTACCCTCATAATTATCCAGTGCAAGGTTGAGTGCCTCTATCGACTCCATGTCCAAGTGGTTGGTTGGCTCATCCATCAATAAAATATTGGGTTTTTGCAGCATTAACTTACCAAAAAGCATGCGGCCTTTTTCTCCACCAGAGAGTGATTTAACGCTTTTCTTAACGTCTTCTTTACCAAAAAGCATTTTACCAAGGACACCACGCATCACCTGCACATCATCCTTTTCGCTCTTAAACTGGCTCATCCAATCTAACACGGTCATGTCTTTTTCAAAATCAGCACTGTTATCCTGGGCGTAATAACCGATATTAGCGTTTTCACTCCACTTCACCATGCCACTTTCTGGTGTGTGCTCACCCATAAGTGAGCGTAGCAAAGTTGTCTTGCCAACACCATTTTGACCAATAATTGCTACTCTTTCACCGGTTTCAATTAACAAGTTGATATCGTTAAGCACCTTCAGGTCACCAAAACTCTTAGAGACATTTTTAACCTCAAGAACGTTTCTAAACAACGCTTTGGTTTGGTTGAAGATAATATAAGGACTAACTCTTGATGACGGTCTAATGTCATCAAGTACAATCTTATCAAGTTGTTTTGCGCGCGAAGTCGCTTGTTTTGCCTTGGATGCGTTGGAAGAGAAGCGTGATACAAAGTGCTTAAGATCTTTGATTTTCTCTTCTTTTTTAGCATTGTCAGAACGCATTCTCTCTTGAATAGCTGTGGCCGCAACCATAAAGTCGTCGTAGCTGCCAGGGAATACGTTAAGAGCGCCGTAGTCAAGATCCGCCATGTGCGTACAAACACCATTAAGAAAGTGTCTATCGTGAGAAACAATCACCATCGTTGCTTTGCGGGCACTTAACACACCCTCCAACCAGCGAATAGAATTGATGTCCAAGTTATTCGTTGGCTCATCCAATAGCAAAATTTCTGGATCGGAAAACAGCGCTTGTGCCAATAGCACACGCAGCTTCCAACCCGGCGCAAGCTCACTCATTAAGCCATAGTGCTGATCTAATGGAATATCAAGACCAAGTAGTAATTCGCTCGCAGAAGACTCGGCCATGTAGCCGTCCATTTCTGCAAATTCCATTTCAAGTTCGGCAACTTTGATGCCATCCTTTTCACTCATCTCAGGCAACGCATAAATACGCTCTCTTTCGGCTTTAATTTTCCACAATTCTTTGTGACCCATGATGACGGTATCAACCACACGATACGATTCAAAAGCAAACTGATCTTGTGACAAAACACCGAGTCTCTGACCGTCGCCAATCATCACCGAGCCAGCGCTCGCTTTTAATTCTCCAGTTAAGATTTTCATCAAAGTAGATTTGCCACAACCGTTAGCACCAATCAAACCGTAACGATTACCGTTCTGAAATTTAACTGAAATATTTTCAAATAAAGGCTTTTCACCAAATTGCATGGTGACATTTGCAGTAGAGATCATGGGCTTGGGGGTGTTTTACAAAAGCCGACTATTATACCCTGAGAGCAATTATTGCGTAAGCCTGGATGCTCTGAAATTAATAGCTACGCCTTTTGCTGCAGAATTTATAATAAGACAACCTTTTATGCAATCAAGTCCTGTTATGAAAACTAAACAGATGCCTGACAAATCCCTTTTGTCAGCAATTCTACTATTGATTGTATTCGGCTGGATTATGTCTTTTTCCGCCTCACTCGCCTATTTTGAAAGTTATTCCTATTTCTTTAAACAAACACTCTTTATTGTGCTTGGCCTAACAGCGGGATTAGTGGTTTTGAGAACGCCTATTTCAGTTTTGCAAAAATACTCAACCCCACTTTTTGCACTTACCCTAGTGCTCCTTGTTATTGTATTTTTCCCTAAGCCAATTGGTCATGAAGTTAACGGTTCAGCTCGCTGGATTAACTTTATCTATTTTAAATTTCAGCCATCAGAATTAATGAAATTATCAATGATTCTTTTTATGGCCGGCTTTCTTATTCGCCAAGAAAAAGACGTACGAAGCCCATGGATGGGATTTGTCAAAACCCTGTTGATTATTGGTTGTGCAGACATCTTACTGCTTCTCGAAACAGATTTTGGTGCCGCCCTTATTGTTTCGTTATCGGCAATGGCAATGCTATTTGCTGCTGGATCTTTTCTCAAACAAATGAGTGTTGTTGCCACCGGATTTGTCGGCCTGATTGCCGTTCTAATTGTTTTCAATGAAAACCGCTGGATTAGACTAACCTCATTCTGGCAGGACGATTTGTGGTTAAACACAAGCTCCAAGGTGTATCAAACACAACAAGCCCTAATTGGCATTGCTCGTGGCGACTGGTTTGGTACAGGTTTAGGCGCTGGGGTGCAAAAATACGGCTTACTGCCGGAGCGCCACACCGATATGATTTTTGCTGTTATAGGCGAAGAGTTGGGCGTTGTGGGTATGCTTTTCGTGCTTTTTTGCTTTCTCTTTATTTTAACAAAGGGTTTTAACATTGCCCAAGCGGCACTTAAAAAAGGTCGAAAATACAGCTCGTATGTGGCGTTTGGTATTTGCACTTGGTTTGCGATGCAAATCACTGTTAATATTGGTATGAATCTTGGTTTATTACCGCCAAAAGGGTTTACCCTACCTTTGCTTAGCTACGGCGGTACATCAATGATTTTTGCTATTATTTCGTTAGCAATTATTCTGCGGATTGACATGGAAAGCAACACTCATTATTCAAAGCAAAGAAAATATGTCTGACAAAATCTTGATTATGGCGGGCGGCACTGGTGGGCATATTTTTCCTGCTTTAGCAATTGCAGAAGAGCTTAAAAATCGTGGAGCGAATGTAGCATGGCTGGGAACAAAGCAAGGCATGGAAAACACGCTCGTACCAAAGCATGGCTATCGGTTGTACCGAGTTAACTCCTCGGGCGTTAGAGGTAAAAATATCGCCACTTTATTCAAGGCGTTTTTTATCTTAATTCTGAGCTTCTTTCAAATACTCTTGGTCTTTATTAAGGTTCGCCCAAGCCAAGTGATTGGCATGGGTGGATATGCTTCCGGCATGGGTGGCGTTGTTGCTAGAATGCTGTTTATTCCGTTGGCAATTCATGAGCAAAATACCATTCCAGGCACAACAAATCTAATCTTATCCAGGCTCGCCAGAAGAACCTTTCAAGCCTTTAAGGGCTCGTTTAAATCAGAAGTTGGAGCGATTACCGTTGGCAACCCTCTATCGTTCATCGCAAAACCAAAAACACCAATAGAATCAGTGAAAAACTTACTGGTGCTTGGCGGCTCCTTAGGTGCAAAGAAAATCAATGAAGTCATTCCCAAAATAAAAACATCTGTTAATATTTGGCACCAAACTGGCAGCCAGCACTTAGATTCAACTAAAGTCTTTTATCAAAATCATGCGGGTGCCGAGCTCAAAGTCGAGGCGTTTATTGAGTCAATGAATGAGGCTTACGCGTGGGCAGATGTGGTTATTTGTCGGGCAGGTGCGATGACCGTATCTGAGCTCATTGCAACCAAAAGCGTCGCTATATTAGTACCCTTTCCCTTTGCAGTAGACGATCATCAGACATCAAATGCTAAACACTTAACAGATGTTGGTGCCGGTATTCTTCTACAAGAAAATCGTTTAAGGGAAGGGTCGATCGACGAGATATTACAATCTCTTGATGAAGCAAAACTTAAGGTAATGTCAGATAAGCTGGAGACGCTGCAACAGCCAAATCCAGCAAGAGCTATCGCTGATTATCTATTAATGCCCAAACGCTGAAAAAGCGCCTGATCATCGCCTGCCGTTGGATTGTCAGTTGTCAGTAATTGCTCACCGTAGAAGATCGAGTTAGCGCCAGCAAAGAAACACAGAGCTTGCATACCCTCACCCATTTCCAATCTACCTGCCGATAGGCGAACAACAGCCTTTGGCATTAAAACTCTAGCAACAGCAATAGTACGCACAAACTCGCTTTCACTTGGCGGCTCAACGCTCTCAAAAGGTGTGCCTGGAATTGGCACCAAAAGATTGATTGGCACACTGTCAGGGTGCGCCTCAAGATTGGATAAAGATTGCAGCATAGAGGCACGGTCAACCTGTGTTTCACCCAAACCTAGAATACCACCACTACACACATTGATGCCTGCATTATAAACAGCATCAAGTGTGTCCAATCTGTCTTGGAATTTACGTGTAGAAACAACGTTACCGTAGTGCTCTTTTGAGGTGTCAATATTGTGATTGTAGTAATCCAGCCCCGCTTCTTTTAGGGTGTCCGCCTGAGCGGGTGTTATCATGCCAAGCGTGACACAAGTCTCCATACCCATCGCCTTAACACCTTGAATCATCGGGATGACTTTATCAAGGCTTTTATCGGTTGGGTTGCGCCAAGCAGCGCCCATACAAAAACGCGTTGCACCTTTGTCTTTAGCCTCTTGTGCTTGTTGTAAGACCAAGTCAACATCCATTAACTTCTCACGTTCAAGACCTGTGTCGTACTTAGAGCTTTGCGAGCAATACGAGCAATCTTCAGGACAAGCGCCGGTTTTAATGTTTAATAAAGAGCTAACCTGTACTTGGTTAGGATCAAAAACCTCGCGATGAATACTATGCGCCATAAAAAGAAGATCGTTAAATGGCATTTGAAAAAGTGCGTTTATTTCATCTAAGTGCCAGTCGTTTTTAATTTCTATCATGTTATTTTAATGGGAAATAATGAGTCAATAATTGGACTATTTTACCGTAGCCTGAGGTGCAAATTAATACAAAAAAGCCGCGCTTTGCGCGGCTTTTAATCAATTGCTAACGAACTAACAGCTGTAGTACATGTCGAACTCAAGCGGCTGAGGTGTAGCTCTCATTGCTGTAACTTCTCGCATCTTTAATTCAATAAATGAATCGATAACCGCATCGGTAAACACGCCACCCGCCTTTAAGAATTCACGATCTTTGTCAAGCTCTTCAAGAGCGATATGAAGCATGCCACAAACTTTCGGAATGCCAGTAGTGTCAGCATCGTATAAATCTACATCCACAGGCTCACCTGGGTGAATTTTGTTCTTAATGCCGTCAAGGCCAGCCATTAATAATGCTGCAAACGCCAAGTAAGGGTTAGCAGTACAATCTGGGTAACGAACTTCAATACGACGACCTTTTGGATTTGACACAAAAGGAATGCGAATCGCAGCAGAGCGGTTTTTAGCCGAGTAGGCTAAAATTTCTGGCGCTTCAAAGCCAGGAACCAAGCGCTTGTAAGAGTTAGTTGAAGGATTGGTGAAGGCATTTAAAGCACGAGAGTGCTTAATAATACCACCAATGTAATGAAGTGCGGTTTCACTCAATTTACCGTAACCATCACCATCAAATAGGTTTTTTCCGTCTTTGGCAATTGACATATGAACGTGCATACCATTACCGTTATCAACCGCAATTGGCTTAGGCATAAATGTCGCAGTTTTGCCGTAAAGGTGGGCAACGTTATGTACGCAGTATTTAAGAATTTGTGTCTCGTCAGCTTTTTTCACCAAGGTGTTGAAAAGTGCGCCGATTTCACACTGGCCAGCAGTACCCACTTCATGGTGATGAACCTCAGTGGTAACGCCCATTTCTTCGATCGCTAAACACATCTGTGCACGTAGATCATGCAGCGAATCAACTGGCGGCACTGGGAAGTAACCGCCTTTAATGCCTGGACGGTGACCTTTGTTGCCGCCTTCAAAATCTTGACCAGAAGCCCAAGAGGCCTCTTCAGAAATAATCTCGTAGAATGATTTACCCATCATGCCCAAGCCTGTATCCCACTTAACACTGTCGAATACGAAAAATTCTGGTTCGTTACCAAAATAAGCAGTGTCACCGATACCTGTTTCAATTAAGTAAGCTTCTGCGCGTGCCGCCAAAGAACGCGGGTCTTTTTCGTAGCCTTTCATGTCAGCGGGCTCAATAATATTACAACGAATATTAAGGGTTACTTCTTCTGTAAATGGATCCAAGACTGCTGTATCAGCATCAGGCATCATAATCATGTCTGAGTCATTAATTGGCTTCCAACCAGAAATAGAAGAACCGTCAAACATTTGACCTTCTTTTAGCTTATCCGTGTCAATTGAATGCGCAGGCACACTAACGTGTTGCTCTTTGCCGATTGTGTCGGTAAAACGAAAATCGATAAACTTAACGTTGTGCTCTTCAATCATTTTCATTACATCTTTTGCAGACATACATACTCCTAAGGTTAATTTTGTTAAAAACACTGACAGGCATTGCCAAGAAGTTTGCGCCGTTGCAAACAATAATGAAAGTTATTTAAGAGATTATTCTTAAATTATTTCAGTCGCGAATTATACCGTATTTTTTTCAACCAGTAGTATAATCTGGCCGCCTTTTTCCTCTACATTTAGCACGTTATGCCCATGCACCCTGCACCAGGCAGGTATGTCGTGCTTGACCCCTGGATCAGTGGCGGTAATTTCAATCGTATCACCCACTTCTAACTCGTTGATTTTTTGACTCAATCTAATCACCGGCATTGGACACATCAAACGAATTGCATCTAAACTGTATAACATTACACCCACTCCTTAGGCTTTAAATAATGAGCGTACAAGCGCTCTTCCTCACTACCCTCTTCGACTTCAAACCGATAAGACCAACGAACTTCTGGCGGCATAGACATCAAAATAGATTCGGTTCGCCCGCCACTTTGAAGGCCAAATAAAGTACCGCGATCATAAATTAAATTAAATTCTACGTAGCGCCCGCGACGGTGCAATTGAAAATTGCGCTCCCTTTCGCTAAAAGGCACATCCTTACGCCTCTCAACTATCGGAAAGTAAGCCTTAGAAAAGGCATCACCCACGCTCTGCATAAAAGCAAAGCTCTGATCAAAACCACCCTCATTCAAATCATCAAAAAATAAGCCACCAACACCTCGAGGCTCTTCTCTGTGTTTCATATAAAAATATTCATCACACCATTTTTTGTATTTTGGATAAACATCTTCACCAAAAGGTAAGCAAGCATTTCTGGCTTCGCTGTGCCAATGGACAACGTCTTCATCAAAGCCGTAATACGGTGTCAAATCAAAACCGCCGCCAAACCACCATATAGGCTCTTCGCTGGCTTTTTCGGCAATAAAAAAACGCACATTAGCATGAGATGTTGGCGCGTAAGGGTTTTGCGGATGAAGAACCAAAGAGACGCCCAAAGCACGATAATTTCTACCCTCTAATTCTGGCCTAAGTGCAGTCGCAGAGCCTGGCATCTTGGAGCCCTCAACGTAAGAAAAGTTGACCCCTGCTCGCTCGAAAACTTTACCATCACTTAAAACATTAGTTTTGCCATAGCCCGCACCGTTTTCTTTTTGCCAGTCATCCACGACAAAACTCTCAGCACCATCTAGGCACTCAACTTCCAAGCAAATACTTTTTTGCAATTCCAATAGGTAGCTTTTGACTTGCTCAATCATCGAATGCGCTCTCCTGTTAGCAAGTTAATAATCGTTGAAGCTTGATTATTATACTGAGTAGGCGCTAACGCAAACGACAGACCATTGTTGAAATAGGATTGCAATTGCAACAGGCTGGTGGCTGTCTTTTGCCCCTGTACGTTGGCACTGGTTGACACCAAGGCAGAACCAGCACTCTTACAAAAATATCTCACCAAAGGGTTGTCGGTGATACGCACAGCAATTAGTGGACCACCACCTGTAAGCAGGGTTGAGGTATTCGAATCCGTGGGAACTAAAAAGGTTGTGGGCTGGTTCTTTGCCATTTGCACACCATCAACAAGATCAGAAATGAAAGTCGAGTCGATATAAGGCGCCACATAGCCAATATCAGACGCCAGCAAAATTAGACCTTTCGCGTTGTCTCTGCGTTTTAGTTGAATCAACTGACTCACGGCAAAAAGGTTGTTTGCCAAACAGGCAAGGCCATAAATCGTGTCTGTCGGATGTGCAATCACCCCACTCGTCAAATATCGCAAGGCCAATCTTTGTCTAAAACTAGGGTTCATTTTTTTGCCCTCGGATGACAATTATCGTAAACTTTGGACAATTCCAAAAAATCCAAATGCGTGTAGACTTGGGTGCTTTTAATGCTTTTATGTCCCAAAAACTCTTGTACCGATCGCAAGTCGTGACTGGATTGTAAAAAATGCGTGGCGGCGGCGTGTCTGAGCATGTGAGGATGCACATTAAAGGTAATACCAACATCGAGTGCACGCTGTTTAATGATGTTTTGTACCGATCTAACACCCACTCTATTTTGTTTTTGATTAATAAATAAAGCACTACTTTCACACACCGGTCTTTTTGATAAATAACGGTTGATAGCGGTGATAGCACTTTGACCAACAGGCACAAAACGCTCTTTACCACCCTTGCCCATCACCTTGACAAAGCCTTCTTTCAAATCCATATCATTCAAATCAACACTAACTAGTTCTGAAACTCTTAATGCACATGAGTAAATCAACTCTATCAAGGCCACGTTTCGAAGCTCATCAAAACGGCTCGATCTTGGCCGCATCATTTTACACAACTCTTCATAGTCAATCGTTTTTGGAAGTGTTTGCTCAAGCTTGGGCGAGGAAATGTCTTTGGCGCAATTCTCACTCAGTACGCCCAGTCGAAGCAAAAATGAGAAGAACCCCCTAATGGAGGACAAATGCCTGCGGATAGAGCTATTAGAGGTGCCAGCATGTCTGAGCTCCATTACAAATAAATTGAGCATTTTTATATCAATATCACACCACTCAGTCATATCTCTACCTTGACAGAAGGCTAATAATTTACGCAAATCTCGTTGATAGGCAGAGATCGTATTATCTGCATAGTTCTTTTCTACCTGAAGATGGTGAATAAAAAGCTCGATTTGCTGCGAACAAAGGTCGTCTTTACACTTGTTTTTTTGAAATTTGACCATATCTTAGCATTTTACGTTAAACATATAAGGAATTCAGATGAGTCAAAAACAAACCCATGCCTTTCAAACAGAAGTGTCGCAACTTCTTGATTTAATGATCCACTCTTTGTACTCAAATAAGGAAATCTTTTTAAGGGAGCTTGTATCCAACGCCTCTGATGCCATTGACAAGCTTCGCTTCGAATCAATATCTGATGACAGCTTAGTGGAAGGCAAAGAAGAGTTAAACATTCATATTGACGTCAATAAAGACGCTGGCACAATCACCATTAGTGATAACGGTATCGGCATGACGCCAGAAGAGGTGATGGACAATATTGGCACAATCGCCAATTCTGGCACCAAAAAATATTTAGAAAGCCTTGATAAAACTCAAGCGCAAGATTCCAATCTTATTGGCCAATTTGGTGTTGGCTTTTACTCCTCATTCATTGTCGCCAATACGGTAACACTAATCTCAAGAAAAGCTGGCGACGACAAAGCCAATGGCACCAAATGGATCTCTAAAGGCAAAGGCGAATACTCAATTGAGACGGTTAAAGTTGAAAACTTTGGCACATCAATCACTCTGGATATTAAAAAAGCCGAAAGTGAATTTCTAGACGATTTCCGTTTAAAAGGCATTATCTCAAAGTACTCTGACCACATCACTGTGCCAATTATGATGGTAAAGCCCTCTGAAGATGATGTTATTGAATATGAGACTATTAACAAAGCCACAGCTTTTTGGGCGCAAGATAAAAGAAACCTAAAGCAAGAAGATTACGATGAGTTCTACAAATCATTAACTTACGATTTTGAGGGCCCTTTAACGCAAATTCACAACAAGCTAGAAGGTAAGTTGGATTACACCTCTTTGCTTTTCATTCCAAGAAAAGCGCCGTTTGATATGTGGGAGCCGAAACGCAAAACGGGCGTTAAACTTTACGCTAAACGCGTTTTCATTATGGAAGGCAATGAAGCCATACTGCCACAATATTTACGCTTTATTAAGGGTGTTATCGATACGGCCGATATAGCGCTAAATGTCTCTCGTGAGATTCTCCAAGGCTCTAAAGTTGTTGACACGATTCGCAAAGCCTCAGTTAAAAGAATTCTAGGCGAATTGGACAAAATGAGTAAAAACAAACCCGAAGACTACGCTCTATTCTGGAGCGAATTTGGCATGGTAATGAAAGAAGGCATTGTTGAAGACTTTGACAATAAAGAAAAAATTG
>JBBWVR010000125.1:0-1613 GCA_050256315.1 Gammaproteobacteria bacterium
GGGGATATTCTCCTGTTTAAGACGATGTAGTAATTCTTCAAATCCAGGCATGAAAGCCAATATGGAATCCAACACGCAATCGAAATGCTGGTCCAATTGCGCTCTGATTTCGATAACACTATCTGTAAGTGAATGGTAATCTTTGAGTATTTGAGTCGAGACATCGCTTGGCTGCCCCATGATCTGTCCAACGACTTCTGGTGTTTGTTTTTTCCCTAGCGGTGCAAGTAGTCGGTTGGTGGCCTCGAGGAAGATCTCTTCTGTATTGAAGATCAACCCGTCAAGGTCAAAAACAACAGTCGTTGGTTTCGGGCGGGTAAGTTGGGAATGCGTAGAGTGGGTGTCGTTCACGGTGTCCGGTCTTCTATGAATGTCTCAATGTTTGATTCCAGGATAGGCAGGGGCACAGCACCGTGGCGGAGAACAGCGTCGTGGAACTCCCGTATATCAAAATGAACGCCAAGTTGGTCGGAAGCTCGCTCACGAAGTTCACGAATCTTGAGTTCCCCCATCTTATAAGCTAGTGCCTGCCCTGGCCAAGCTATGTAGCGGTCAACCTCGGCAACGATATTGTGCCTCGAAAGTGACGTTTTCTCGATCATGTAGTCAATTGCTTGTTTGCGAGTCCACCCTTGGTAGTGAATACCGGTATCCACCACGAGCCGGCAGGCACGCCACATCTCGTAACTAAGACGACCAAAGTTGCTGTAAGGATCCTTGTAGAAGCCAACTTCCAATCCGAGTCTCTCGGCGTACAAGGCCCAACCTTCAACGAACGCCGTAAAGCCACTGTACTTCCGAAACAGTGGAAGATCTGTGAGTTCCTGTTGTAACGCTATTTGTAAATGGTGTCCAGGCACAGCTTCGTGCAGACTCAATGCTTCTAATTCATACAAAGGACGGCTTTTGAGATTATAAGTATTGAGGAAATATTGGCCGGCGAGTTTTCCGCTGGCCGGCGGCGGCTGGTAGTAAGCTGTTGTAGTTTTGGGTGCGATATATGCAGGAATTACCTTGAGCCCGTAAGGGGTTCGTGGCAGATTGAGGAAAAGTTTCGGCAATTCACCATCCATTCGTTTAAGTATGTAGGCAGTTTCCTTCAAATAATCGTCAGCGTTGGTCGGATAAAATTTAGGATCCGTACGGAGGAATTGAAGGAAATCTGCGAAGTCGCCGTCAAATTCAACCTGGTCAATAACCTTGAGCATCTCACTTTTAATACGGGCAACCTCGGTTAACCCAACCTGATGCACCTCGTCTGGGGATATTTCAAGTGTGGTAAAGTGTCGAACCCGATAGCGATAAAACTCGCGACCGTTGGGCAATGCGGATGCACCAATCGTCGCTCTAGCCGCAGGAATATATGTGCGTTGCATGAAGTCATGAAAGCGTTTATACGCGGGGACAACGGTGCTCGTAATGCTAACCATTGCTCGTTCCTGTAATTGATCTTTTTCGGCGTCGGTCAGGCCCTGCGAAAAATTACGAAATGGCGAATACAATAGGCTCCTTGTCGCGTCCTGTACGATGTGCGCGGATATCGTTTCTTCATAGCCTTGTAGCACGACCGATGGCAACACGTTACCCGTTGAAATCCCTTCCGTTAGCAGCGC
>JBBWVR010000126.1:0-1680 GCA_050256315.1 Gammaproteobacteria bacterium
ATAATACTTTGAATAAACTCTCCACCTTCAAGTAAGGTTTGTTTGTAATCAACAAAATAATCCTCTAGTTTTACTAACCGAGTCTTTGAGCCCTTTCTAAGTCTTAAGGTTGCATTTAGTGCAATCAACACCGGCGGCATGTCACCAATCGGCGAAGCATTGGCGATATTACCCCCAATTGTTGCCCAGTTTCGAATAGGCATTGAACCAAAACGGTGCAAGAAAGGCTCTAATGAGGGCCAATATTTAATTAAATTCGACCAAGCTGAATGAAAACTGACTGCTGCACCAATTTCTAACTCCAGTTCACGATCTTCGATCATCTGCAATTCACGGACTCTTTGAACATTGACAATGTGCTCAAATTCTTGTAATTGCTGAGTAATGTCTAAGCTTAAATCAGTGCCACCTGCAATAATTCTCGCCCCTGGATTCTTATTCAAAATATCCGACAATTGATCAATGCCCTCTGGAGCGTCATAATGAATGTCTTGGTATGAAAAACGAATAGTATCAGTGTGGCTTAACTCTACCAATGCTCGAACTATCTGTTTTTGGTTTCTACTGTAGTAATCACCCTCATTGTCATCTTTGCTAGAAAAAGCTAAAAAAGCAGCATTAATAATAGGCTGATAGCCTGTACATCGACATAAATTACCCGACAAATTGTTATTGATTTTAGCTAGGTCTATGGTTGTTTCATTGTGATATAAAGCAAATAATGACATCACAAAACCAGGTGTACAAAAGCCACATTGTGACCCATGTTCAGATACCATCGCCTGCTGCACAGGGTGCAGTCGATTATTCTCACTCAGGCCTTCGACCGTCACTAAGTGTTTGCCAACCAAACCACAAGCCAGCGCAATACACGTATTAATACTTTTGTATTCCAAAGTTTGCTTGCCGCCAACACCAATCAATTCGCCAACAACCGCTGTACAGGCGCCGCAATCACCTGAAGCGCAACCTTCTTTGGAGCCGGTCAAGTCATTGCTTCTTAACCATTGCAATACAGTTGTATTGGGGTTTATTTCACCCAACGATACAGCCTCTACATTTTGATTAAGTAAAAACTTCACTAACTGCCTCGGTAGGTTGAGTAGCTGAATGGAGAAATCAGCAAAGGTACATGATAATTTTCACTGGTGTCACTGATGTAAAAACGAACCACAACATCTTTTAAAAAAGGACTATCAACCCCTTTTTCATTGAAGTATTGCTCAACATCAAACTCAATTTCATAACTGCCTGTCATTAAGTGGGCGTCGGACAATAATGGCTCATTACAACGGCCGTCTGTGTTGGTTTGTGTTGTTTTAATAAAAACCGATTGCTTGTCACTTCTTCGATATAAATTAATAGTAACACCCTGGGCTGGAACGCCTGAACTTGTATCCAATATATGTGTTGTTAGTTTTCCCATAATAACTAATGTGCCTCCATTTTTTGATAGGCACACTGGCCCAATATATACACTTGACTGATAAGTCTGTCGTCCCCAAGTGTCATTAAACAAAACAACAATTCATCAATATTAGTTGTGCTCTTTAATCGTTGTTTGATTAATTCATTTGCATTTAAATCAAGGACAACAAAATCCGCCTCTTTTTTTGGTTCAAAATTACCAATACAGTCGTCCATATTAAGCACTTTAGCGCCCGCTAAAGTTGTTAAATA
>JBBWVR010000127.1:0-9920 GCA_050256315.1 Gammaproteobacteria bacterium
AATATCGTGCAAGCAAGCCCTGCAAGCGAGCATATATTAGGAAGATCCTTTAGAAAGGAAAGAATAGTAGGCTGTAACTCTTGAGAATCAACTTTGTCTGGAATAATAATCACCTGAAACTTGAATTGCAATCATCTGAAACTGACATCAAAGATGTCACAAACAGTTTGCGAGATGAGAATTCAAAGAAAAAGCGATTTTACACCTAAATAAATAAGTGAACCGCCCTTTTTGAACTAATTTAATTATTATTTTTCCTTTATGTAAAAAATGCTCATAAAATACCATAGAAGTACTTAAAATCTAAAAATAGCCTTTGTATAGCATTTAAAACAGTTCATTTTGATTCATTCTACGCCCTTTAGTTATCCGTTTTTAAAGTTTGCTAAATTTTAGGAGGCTTGAAAACGAGCACTGAATTACCCGAAGTTAGCAATTGTTAAAATAGCTACGTGTAACGATTATTTGTATTTACTTGGTTCGTTTTTTTCTAACGTATAACGTTTTCTTAATCTTTGCCACCAAGTCATTATTCTCATCAATTATTTCCACATCAAATTCTGAAAAATACTTGTCGCCGTTTGCGGTATTTCTTTTTATTATCTCCAAATCTTTCTCCGAAACCTTTATAACGGATGTTACTTTTTGCCTACTGGCTTTTACAAATTCGATATCTGCCGCCTTATCCCAAACCCAATACTCATCGCCCAATTGTTGTATCAAAATAAACATTAAATGAGGGTCAATCATTGAATATAGGTTGCCACCAAAGTGCGTCCCAACTGCGTTTCGATTAAACCAACGCAATGACATTGATACATGAATCTCATCCCAGTCTTTGCTTATATACGTGACCTTAATGCCCGCACCTAAATATGGCGGATAAAAATTTAGTAATCGTCTAGCTAATTTAGGGGTAAATTTCATTATAATTTACAAATTCGATAACTAAAGTTTGAGTGCGCATCAATTGCGCCATTGTTATATTAAGTCTAAGTGCTTTTTGGCTCATCTTCGTCAAACACCACAACACCCTCGGGGATTATTTCCCACTTAGCTTTCGAGCTAACATAAATGTGCTTGCCAATTTCAATGTTTGGATCGCCGTTTACACAGCCCAATGTGACGCCGTGCACAATGCCTTCGAAAACACCACACAGAGTTGAGCCACATTTACTACAAAACTGAAGACCGAAGCCATGACTTCCAACATAGGAAGTGAGTAAATCTGTGCCAGATAACCACTTAAATTTTGAAGGACTAACTAATGCGTAAGCTGATGCTTGAGAACTGAACGCTTTACGACAACGAGAGCAATGGCAAGACTTTGCATCGCGAAGTCTGCCATCAACTTGGTATTTTACTTTTCCACAGAAACACTCGCCAATTATTTTCACTTCACTCTCCATGATTCTTAATGGTGGCGCTGAACGATACTTTTAAGTGTGAAAGTATAGCAAACTTTATTTTATGATAAGGTGTGATGAACGTCAGCTTGACCAATTTTTTGATGCACTTTTCGCCATTTGTTCTTTAACTAATTCTGCGATTGCCTGATGACTTTCATTCTCTAGCGATAAGCCAGCAACCACCCCTAATCTATTCACATCGGGTTGATTTTGACTTAGTTTCCATTGTCCAGTTATGGAAGTAATATCAACCTCCAAGCCAACTATGGCCGAAAACATTTTCTGGATATATTCTTCTGGAGCATCCGAAATCGACCATGGAATTACCTGTCCAGCTTCGTGTTGAGTGGTTAAGTCGTTTAACAAATCCAATTTCCAGCCCTCATCATGAACATAGGACAAAACACCCTTCACATGAACAGCCACATAATTCCAAGTTGGGACAACTTTGCCTGTTTCTTTTTTTGTTGGGTAATAATTCGGCGATATATAGCAATTGGGTCCGTGAAATACTACCATGACTTCGGATTTATCCTTTAAGTTTTTCCATAGAGAATTCACTTTAGCTATATGACCTTGTAGAATATTTTTTCCGTTGGATTGGTCTAGGATAAAAGGAATGTGATTGGCCTCCAACCCCAACTCAGAATTAGTTATCAATGTAGCAAAGGGGTAGTTATTGATAAGGTCAGTAAATTGGGTCAGGTCATTTTGCTCAAATTTCTTTGGTACATGCATATTTAATATTCAACTTATAAACGGTGGCTAGCGACTCTCTTGAAGCTTTACTTTTGGCAGAGCAGATACTTTAGAATTTCTATTATTTGCTCTGGCGTTTCAGCCCAAGCTTGCGCTTGAGAATTGACTTCTTTTAATGGATGAACCAATGATTTGTCATGCAATGTAATGTATGACTTACCCAGTGCAGCACAACAACCAGCATCAAAGGCGGCGTTCCATTGTTTGTACTTTTCACCAAAACGAATGATTGCTAAGTCACAATTTTCGATCTGTGTTTTTGTGCGAATAGCGTTTACCTTGGCGGACTTATGATCACGCCAAAATGAATCACTCTCCGAGCCAAGGCAGTCTCCTGCCGCGTCACTGGCCTCATGATTGGTCACTGGGGAAGAGAAGGAGATTTCAAGATTTTCTTGAGAGCATCCTGCAATAATTTGCCCTCTCCAGTCTGAGTGAATCTCGCCTGAAAGATATATATTAAATTTCATTTTATGTCCTTAGTTTTAATTTTTTTGACCTAACGCTCACATCAAGCCTAGCGTTAGCCGGGTTTGACTGCATGTGCTTGTTATGAAGTTGTTACACTCGCAAGTTGAGTTTAAGCGACACCTTTTCATTAACATTATTGACTTCTGACTATTAATTATTTGCAATTAAGCACACGAAATTATACTCAGTAAGCGTCATTGTAAATTCTTAAAAAAATTTGGCATCTACGTTAATCAGCTTGTTCAACTTTTCGAAGATTTCTTAGGAAAGCACCTCATAACCCTCATCACAAACTCAAATAAGCTAAAATTCAAAAGCTTTATCTAGATAATTAATATCTGAATCAGATAACTGCAATTGCATGGCTTGGGCGCTGTCCAATGCACTTTCGACCCGACTTGCACCAGGGATTGGAATTATTACAGGCGACTTTTTAAGTAGCCAAGCAAGGGCAATTTGAAAGGGTGTTACCTTATAGATCTGCGCTACTTTATTCAGTGAGGGGCTATTCTCAGTGCGGACTTTGCCATTACCCCCACCAACGGGACTGTAAGCCAAAAATGCAATATTTTGCTGTTCGCAGAAATCAATAATGCCATTGCGGAAATAATCAAGGTAAAAAGGGCTACAGCGGTCTTGAACGCTAACAATGTCAACCATTTTCTGGGCTTGGACAATCTGCTCAAGAGTGGCATTTGAAAGACCAAGATTGCAAATTTTTCCGGCATTCTTAAGGTCAATCAAAGCGCCCATGCTCTCTTCAAAAGGCACTTCTTTATCGGGCTCATGAAAGTGATACAAATCAATGGCTTCTGTATCGAGCGCGATTAAACTCGCCTCACAGGCGGCTTTGAGATGATCAGGATGACCGTTGTCAACCCAATCGCCATTGGGTCGAACCAGTCCACCTTTGGTTGCAATAGTCACCGGTGTGCCACCCCGCCAAACTTTCATCGCCTCGGCAATCAAACGCTCATTGTGGCCAATATCACTATTATCCAAACAATAAGCATCCGCTGTATCAATCAAATCTATGCCCGCATCCAAGGCCTCACAAATTAAACGTATCGCTTGTTGACTAGTTGGTCGATTAACGGTGGACAGTGGCATCGCCCCCAAACCAATTGGGTTGACTGAAATTCCGGATGAGCCTAATTTGCGTTTTTTCATCGGTGATATTTCAACTCTAAGTCTGCTCTTTGTCTGTATTGGAATATTTTCTTTTCTAAATGGTTTGTTATTGGTCGTTTATAAATACATAAACTCCCATGCTTTGCCAGCCTAACGCCCCAAGCCAAATAAAAATCTTCTATCAACTGCAATGCCACATAGAAAAAATCCTTCTGGTGCTTGCATTTTGCACCTTGCCACACAGCTAGACTCGCTGCAGCTGATTTTAGCAAAATATAAAATGCAATAACCTGCGACACAAATTAGCAATTTAATTGCAATGGCGAAGCTCGTCTTCAATCGCCTTGTTAAAAGCAATTGAATCTATCCCCATTTTTCTCAGCGTTCGAACTGCAATACCATTTTCCATGGATGCAATAACCTCCAAAACATGAACACCGAGAAGTCGAGTATTTCTATTCTTATTGAGTTTATAAAGCTTGTTCAGCAATACTTGACCTGATGGTTGAGTGTCATATAATTTTAAACTTGGTTGTACAACTTCAGATGTGCTCAAATCAAAACCCATTGACTTGGGGTTAATTCCTATATTATTTAGGGCGTCGATATGCTGCATTTTTATTGCCTGATTAACCCCATCGGGGTCAATGTTTAGGCGCTTAAAAGCTTTTCTCGCAGTACAATCTGGCAAATCCAGAGCTGAGAGCATGAAATGCTCTACGCCAGGCTTTTCCTCACCATTTATGTTTGCATGTTTTTCGGCCCCTTGGCATAACTTGGTCATAGTTTTCATATCACCAATTATTTGCTTTAGTTTTTTAATCAATTCAGTTCTCCATGTTTTTTAGATAAGTAGCATGACGCTTATGAGCCGCCTGTCTAGTTACACCAAGAGACTCAGCTATTTGCGCCCAAGTCCAACCTTGCAATAATGCCTCCTTGACTGCACTGCGCTCCAGTTTTTCTGCCACCATTCGTAAAGATGACACAGTGGCAAGGGCTTCCGCCGGCTTATTCGGATGTGGCAATGATTTTGGGTAAGTCATTTGTCAATTATAGTTGACAGAAATTGACAAAGTGTCGTAAATGAAATAGGTGACACTCTTTCACTTGTGCTCGCTTAGAGTTTTCTTAACCACTCTTTACGATAAATGAGCCATGGCTCTAGTAAGAGTGTTTCCTTGTTATGTGCTGGCTATTAATTAAGCACCGTGATCGTACTTGTATTGCAAGTCCTGTCTCATATTATTAGCAATATCCCTAAACGCGCAGCCCTCCATATGGTCATTAACAAGCCCCATCGCTTGCATAAAGGCGTAGGCTGTTGTTGGTCCAAAAAACTTCCAACCGCGTTTCTTGAGGTCTTTACTTAGCGCTTGGGAAGTTTGAGTAATGCTGGGAATGAGATGGTTGTATTCACCCTTGCCAATGTGTGGCTCTTTGGATTTTGGCTCCCATTGCCAAATGTAGGCGCAGAGACTTCCAAATTCGTCAACAATTTCTATGGCTCGATGAGCGTTGTTGATCGTCGCCTCAATCTTTCCTCGGTGACGAATAATGCCGCTGTTTTGCAGGAGGTTGGCAACTTCGTCATCGCCGTAATGAGCAATTTTATTAAAATCGAAATCGAGAAACGCCTTACGAAAATTCTCACGCTTTCGCAAGATAGTGAGCCATGAAAGTCCAGACTGAAAACCCTCAAGGCAAATTTTCTCAAAAAGTCGAAAATCATCAGTGGTTGGCCTGCCCCACTCTTCGTCATGATACTTGCGATAGTCTAAGGTGTCTTTTCCCCAGTGGCAGCGAGTGATACCATCTTCTGCGGTATGTAAATTTGTATTTTCTGGTTCCGACATAAGTAATTACTAATAAAAGACCAAATTGATTGCAATGAGCCACATAATGCAACCAATGATAAATTCTAGCACTTTCCAAGCGCTGGGCTTGTTAAAAATTGGTGCTAAAAAGCGAGCGCCGTAACCCAGAGAAAAGAAAAATACAAATGAAGCAATGGCTGCCCCCAGTGCAAATTGATATTTCTCGTCAGGGTATTGGGTAGAAACAGCGCCGAGCAATACAAACGTATCTAAATACACATGAGGATTCAGCCATGTTAACGCCAAACAAGTTAGAACTGCTATAACAAGTGTTGTTTTTGAGGCACCATTCGCATTGAGTGACTCATTATTCTTAAATGCCTTGTAAAAACTTGTTGCGCCATAAACTAACAAAAAAATTGCCCCTGCAACTCTTGCAATCATATCAACGGCCGGCAAAATATTAATCATAAGCGCGAAACCAAATACGCCTAAAGCAATGAGCAAGGCATCAGAAATTGCACAAATTAAGCACAATATAAAGACATACTCTCGCTTTAAGCCCTGTTTGAGAATAAATGCATTTTGCGCACCAATTGCTAAAATCAGGCCAAAACTAAGCGCAAACCCAGAAACAAAGCCGGTCATAGAGTGATGTCGATAGTGGAATTCATAACTCTTAGTTAAGGCCAATACTTTGCTTAACTATATTTAGATGCAGTATAAACCGTTAGAAAAGTGCAACCATTTTCACCGCTAATAAAGCCGCTATCCACTGTGCCATTTGCCGCCGCACTGGAGCAGCCAGTTTCAATCCATTTGCCGTTTTGGCGACAACTGCCCTCTAGAAGATAAACAAACTCTGGGCCTTCATGCAAATGATCTGGATAAGGAGTATTTGGTGCAAAACGATAGAGCTCCATCGTTTGATTATTCGCAGAACACAATGTCTTTACTTGGACACCCTTGGCTATTTAAGATTTTATCCATGGAATCGACTTGGAATCAGAAAAGACAAACTGGGGTTCCACTTCAGTCTTCAGGATCGGTCGCTACAGGTTTTTTCGTTCTACGACCAGGCTTGGCCAGTATTTCCAAATAAAATGACTCTAGCCCTTCTGCTTCCGCTTCGCCAATGCATTTACTGATTTCACCCGGATGAATAGCTTCTGCTCTTTCTTCAGTAGGACCGTATTTACAATCAAAATCCCAAAAATCAACACCCTCAGGAAGGGTTTTTTTACCCTCTCTTTTTAGGTATTTTTTCACATCACGCCTGACCGCCTCAACAAGTCTTGCTGGTTTGATTTTCGGGTGAGTTAGTTTGAATGTTTTTTTCATTTTGATCCTTGGTGAGTTCTAGGCGCAATGATACCAGCAATCAACAAATAGAGTTGAATGGCCGTGTAATGTCATCTTTGCAATAACGCCCAGCTTGAGTCGCAGGTTCACTTCACCTAAAAAATCACCCTCGGCAATTTCAATCCTCAACTGTGCTAGAGCTTTACCCACACCTAAGCCAGCGTATGAAGAGCTAATAAACAGAGCTACCAATTCACTAGGAACCGAAACTAGGCAACCTGCTATTACACCATCTACCTCAGCAACCCACAGAGAGCCACTGTCAATGACCCTTAAACGCGATTCTGGTGGCGTTGAAACTACCCAATAAGCAATAACCTCGAGCTCATAATCAGCCTTAAATAATTCACGAACAGAATCAGCGTAAACATCTGCAATGTGCATCGACATTGCCCAATCTAATTCGAAACTTTTCTTTGGTGGTCACAATAGTATCTAAGTCTCAATTCAGTGGCATGAAAAAGCGAAATTCATATTGCTAACGAAGACATTAATTCAGCTTTCCATAAAATGTCATTCTAGCTGACTCTGACAACTGTACACCAGGCTCTGTGTTGTAAGCTAAAACGGATAATATCCTAACCCTACCCCCCTTGGTAGGTGTGACTCTGTGCACCGAATTACGACCACGAAACAAAACAAGATCACCCGGTTCAATCGACAAAACACTTGGTGTATATTCACCATTGAGCAAACCCTTAACGCCTTCATAATTCATTTTATTATTTGCCGAATCTCTAAAGTCACGAACGTATTCAAAAATGCCGCCCGCCTCAGGCTCTTGAATCAACAAGGTAATTGCAAAAGAGGAATTATCAAAATGCCAACCCAGCTCCTGACCTTCGTGGGCGTAATGAATATTGATTGATGAAAGATTGTCATCATATTTATACAAAGACTCCTCACCCAGTAAAGCACAAAGAAAATCTTGAAACTCACTGGCATTGTATAAAATTCTTAAAGGCGACTTGACTGATACTTGATCGTCAGTAATACAACCTTTTGAAGACACTACAGTCCTGTTGCGCGCGTGACTCAAAGCAAAAAATTCATCTGAAGGCGCTAAGTAAACATTATGTTCATTGGTGCAATAATAAGCCAAATGCTTTTTCCTTCCCGCGTCATCAAGAATTTCCTGAATTGCTTCTGGCAGCACGAGATTCTGAAGAACCAGCAAGCCTTCTGCATCCAATATTTTTTTACAATGCGCTCTATAAACTTCACTTGCAATAGGATGTTTTTCACAATCAACAATCCCCAAGAGTTTTGTATTCACTGTATATTCTCCGTTAACTGGCTACAGCAGCGTTGATAATGAAGTTAAATTATTAGCCAATACCTGTTTATAACACAACCAAACACCGGACCTAAATATACACCACAATGATTCATTTTGGAAAAATATCAAAGCAAGATTTTTTGCAAAACTATTGGCAAAAAAAACCACTTTTAATCAAACAAGCTTTGCCGGAATTTATCTCACCGATTTCAGCCGACGAGTTGGCAGGTCTTGCTTGTGAGGAGGAGCTGGAATCAAGAATAGTTGTCGGCACCACCGACAACCACGATTGGCAATTAACCAATGGACCCTTTCCGGAAGAGGCGTTTGCCAAACTACCCAATGAAAATTGGACATTACTTGTGCAAGGTGTTGACCGCTATGTTGATGAAGTTTATCACCTTATTAACCACTTTGACTTCATTCCTCGTTGGCGTTTTGATGACGTGATGGTTTCGTACGCAACCAAAGGTGGCAGTGTCGGCCCACATTTTGATTTTTATGATGTTTTTCTACTGCAAGGTAGTGGTAAACGCCGCTGGCACATCAGTACAGAGAATTGCACGATTGATAACTATCTAGTTGATGCTCCACTCAGGATCATGAAACAATTTGACGCTGAAGTCGTTTGGGACGCCGAGCCAGGCGATGTAGTTTACATACCACCTAAAGTAGCACATCATGGCGTCGGCCTTGATGACGACTGCATGACATTCTCCATCGGCTATCGCTCATACTCACACCAAGAAATGCTATTGACGATGGATATAGGTGACACGGTTGAAAACATCACTTATTACCAAGACCCTGAATGGAAAAAAGATGAACTAACAGCCCTCATTCCTGAAGTGGCTTTGGTTCAAGCTCAATCATTTTTAGAAGGTGTTGAACTACCTGATGACTTTTTTGGGACATTCGTTACAAAACTTGATCCGATGGACGAGCAGAACATGAATGAAATTAGTGCTTACGCTGAACTCGAACCACTTGATCTCGAAGCGACTTATGAGCTGCAACCATGCTGCCGAGTTGCCTATCAATTATCGGGTGATGACATTAATTGCTACATTAATGGCAAACCGTTTGATTGTGACAATATCGACAATGATGTGGTTGCCGATTTTTGCAACACACGCAGGCTCAAAGTTAGCGATTATGATTCGAGTAATTATTTACTCGCCTCTCGTTTGCAAATACACGCTTTAATCCGTCGACTACGCTCTTAATTTTGCCTTAACGGCAAAGCACTCTTTGAAAAAGTTTGCTTTAACACAACGGTTGACTCGATACTGGCAATACACTTTAAACTGCCCAAAGATTTTTTCACAAAGCTTTCGTAGCTAAGCAAATCGCTGGCAATAATTTTCAACAAATAGTCGTGCGCACCGGTAATCACTGAGCACTCTAAAACTTGCTCTAAATTTCTCATTGCCTTTTCAAAAACATCGGCATTATCATTAGAGTTTTCAGTCAGCCGAACAAAAACATACACCAAGGCATTGAGATCCACAGCCTGGGGATTGACTTGAGCTGAATAACCACTAATGACACCCGCTTGCTCAAGCTTTTTAACGCGCCTTAAGCAAGGCGTGTCAGACATATTTAGCCGATTTGCCAATTCCGAAATAGCAATTCTTCCCTTGCTTTGCAAGATTGACAAGATGCTTAAATCTTTGCTGTCCATACGAATAC
>JBBWVR010000128.1:0-2963 GCA_050256315.1 Gammaproteobacteria bacterium
CACCGCTGAAAATATTGCAAAATATATATTTGACGAGGTTGCGCTTTTGATCAATACGAAAGATGTTAAAGTCAAAGAAGTTACCGTTTGGGAAACAGCCAGATCTGCAGTCACCTATTCACAATAAAACAATATGAAAAGCCATAACTTGCCTGATACACAAAACATTGCGGATATTCGCAATATCGTTATTAACGAAGTGGGTATCAAGGATATTTCTCATCCTATTATTTTTATCAATCGATCGGGTGAATCTTGCCCATCGGTGGGCAATTTCACCATGACTGTGAGCTTGCCGGCCAATGTTAAGGGCACGCATATGTCGCGCTTTATTGAGATTTTAAATGAGCAAGAGTGCTCATTTACAGCTCAAAATTTTATCGGGTTGGTTGATAGAGTGGCTGAGAGGTTGGATTCAGACAGCGCCCATATTAGCGTTGAATTTCCGTTTTTTAGGAAAAAATCAGCACCTTCGTCGGGTGTAAAAAGTTTTATGGATTACCAAGTGACCTTGAGTGGCACCTTGAGTAAGGGCAAGACTGATGTTTCTATGAAGGTGGTGGTGCCGGTGACAAGCCTCTGCCCATGCTCTAAGAGTATTTCAAAGTATGGTGCGCATAACCAAAGATCGCATATTACTATTGAAGCAAGAGCGACAAAAGGCGCTGAATTGGCACTGGAAGATTTGATCGATTTGGCCGAGCAAAAAGCCTCTTGTGAACTCTACGCTATTCTTAAGCGTGAAGATGAAAAGATAGTGACTGAAAGAGCCTATGACAACCCTGCATTCGTTGAGGATTTGGTGCGCGACATTGCTGTTGAGCTCAACAATAATGACAAAATTAATTTTTATTGCCTAGAGTCTGAAAACTTTGAATCGATTCACAATCACTCTGCTTACGCTTTAATCAAAAACCAAAAATAATCCCTATGAAGTACTTAACTGATAATATCCGTATTACGTCCAGTGCCCCTATGGTGGCGCCAACTACACTAATAAGCAAGTACCCATTGTCGGAGCAAGCTTCGCAAGGTGTTTATCATGCGAGACAGGTTATTAAAGACATTCTTTTTGGTCAGGATAAGCGCTTGATGGTGTTGGTGGGTCCTTGCTCAATTCACGATACGAAAGCGGCGCGTGAATACGCCGAAAAACTATCGGCATTAAGAGCAGAATTGGAAGAAGATTTGTTCATCGTAATGCGTGTTTATTTTGAAAAGCCACGTACAACGGTAGGCTGGAAGGGTCTAATTAACGATCCGTATTTAGATGAGAGTTTTGATATCGATCAAGGTCTTTCTAGTGCACGTCACCTGCTTTCCGATTTAGCTGAAATGGGCATGCCCGCTGGTGTTGAGTATTTGGATATCCTAACCCCGCAATATTTATCAGATCTTATTTCTTGGGGTGCGATTGGCGCACGTACAACAGAAAGTCAATCACACCGTGAATTAGCATCGGCATTGTCATGTCCGGTAGGCTTTAAAAATGGCACTGGTGGCTCATTAACGGTTGCAATTGATGCGATCACTTCGGCTAACAGTCCTCATCACTTGCTCTCAGTCAACAAAAAAGGTGGTATTAGCCACTTTACCACTTCGGGTAATGAGACTGCTCATATCATCCTTAGGGGTGGCCATGACGGCCCTAATTACTCACAGAGTCACGTTGAAAAGACCTGCGAGTCATTGAAAGACAAAAATTTGATCGAAAAAGTAATGGTAGATTTCTCTCACGCGAACTCTGAAAAGCAATTTAAGAACCAAATAAAAGTGGGCGCTGATATTGCTGGGCAAATTGAATCTGGTTCTGAGCGTGTTTTTGGCGTTATGATTGAGTCACATCTTAATGAAGGCAACCAAAAAGTAGGCCCATTGGCCTCGCTTGAATATGGTGTTAGTATCACTGATAGCTGTCTTGGTTGGGACGACACTGAAGCATTGCTACGCACTCTGGCAAAGTCTATCAAGAAGCGCAATAAATAAGCTCTTTTTTCTGCACATTAAAGACGATTATTAGCTGTGATTTTTGTCCATCTAGGGTACAATAAAACCTAGTTTTCTTTACGGTTTTTTTGTATGTCTGACAACGTCAATTCCCCAGAGTATTCCGAGCCAAAATTCCCCATTGTAACCATCGAAGACGAAATGCGCGATTCCTATTTGGAGTACGCCATGAGTGTTATTGTGGGGCGCGCTTTACCCGATGTTAGAGACGGCCTAAAACCAGTTCACCGACGGGTTCTTTTTGCCATGGATGTGCTTGGTAATGATTACAACAAATCTTACAAAAAATCTGCCCGTATTGTAGGTGACGTTATTGGTAAATATCACCCTCATGGTGACACTGCTGTTTACGATACAATTGTACGTATGGCGCAGCCCTTTTCAATGCGCAATATCCTTGTCGATGGTCAAGGCAACTTCGGCTCTGTTGATGGTGATAGCGCAGCCGCTATGCGATACACAGAAATTCGTATGGCCAAGCTCTCTCACGAACTGCTCAGAGACCTCGATAAAGACACGGTAGATTTTATCGACAACTACGATGGCTCAGAAAGCGAACCATCAGTTTTGCCTACTCGAGTTCCTAACTTATTAGCCAATGGCTCATCGGGTATTGCGGTGGGTATGGCAACCAACATTCCGCCACACAACCTCACAGAAGTGATTGATGCTTGCTTGCGTGTTATCGATAACGATGACATCACTGTTGACGAGTTATTAGAAATCATGCCAGGGCCTGATTTTCCGACGGCTGGAATTATTAATGGTGCTGCTGGTATTCGCGAAGCTTATGAGACAGGTAAAGGTAAAATTTACATGCGTTCACGCTCTCATGTTGAAGGCGAAGATAAGCAAAGTATTGTGGTTACCGAATTACCATATCAAGTTAATAAGGCCAGACTGATTGGCAAGATTGCAGAGTTGGTTAAAGACAAGAAGATTGATGGTATTACTGG
>JBBWVR010000129.1:0-2716 GCA_050256315.1 Gammaproteobacteria bacterium
AACACATTCATTAACCTGATGAATGGTTGCATTTAGCGGACCCAATTCCACCACCTGAGTATCCATTTGTGAAATAAAACGTCCATCGGAAGTGCCGCCCGAAGTTGACAACTCCGTCTCAACGCCATTGACATCTCTAATCGCATCGACGCAAGCACTAACCAAAGCCCCTTTTGGGGTTAAGAATGGAAAGCCAGAATGTTGCCATTCAATGTCATAATCTAGCTGTTGCTCATCTAAAATCTCAAGCACTCGGCTTTTGATTTGTTCGTGTGTAGTTTCCGTTGAATAACGAAAATTAAATACCACCTCAATTTCGCCCGGAATGACATTGGTCACTCCCGCGCCTGAATGAATATTGGAAAATTGAAATGAGGTCGCTGGAAAATACTCATTACCATTATCCCAAGCTTCATTGCAAAGCGCGTTTAACGCTGGCACAGCTAGGTGAATTGGGTTATTAGCCAGTTGCGGATAGGCAATATGCCCTTGCTTACCTTTAATGGTTAACCAAGCGTTTAACGAGCCCCTTCTGCCATTCTTTATCACGTCGCCCAAAGTGTCTGTCGATGAAGGCTCTCCCACTAGGCAATAATCAACTTTTTGATTGTTATTCTGTAAATACTCAACCAATCTAACCGTGCCGTTAATTGCCGGCCCCTCTTCATCCGAAGTGATTAAAAAACCAATCGTTCCAGGATGGTTTGGGTTCTCAGTAACAAAGCGTTCAGTGGCAACCAGCATCGAAGCTAACGAGCCTTTCATGTCCGCAGCGCCACGACCGTAAAGCATACCATCGATAATTGTTGGCTCAAATGGCTTTGTCTGCCACTGAGATTCGATACCAACTGGCACAACATCTGTATGTCCTGCAAAGGCGAAAACCGGGCCAGACGAGCCGTGCGTTGCCCAAAAATTCTCCACCTCACCAAAAGGTAGCGAGTGGATAGTAAAGCCAATTTTCTCAAGGCGCTCAATCATCATTGATTGACAGCCTTTATCTTCGGGTGTTACCGACGCCTTACTAATTAAAGCCTTTGCTAATTCTATTGTTTCACTCATATCTTGAGACTTTTGCATAATTCATTTGAGATTTGATCGTGTGATTTTTATTATTTTACAAGGCATAATTTTAAATGATTTATGCAAAGATCTCATTCTACCTCTAAATCAATTGAGCGAGTCTCAGCAAGCGAAATGGCATCACTGACAATCTCAATATCATCTGCTTGCTTTACAGCCAAACCAGTGCTTGAAATTCGAACAACAATAACCACTCCTGTTGACTCTGAAAGCTTGACTGATAACGAGTCAGCGTCACTCAAAGAGACAACACCATTAAAGTCTTTTAGCTGAATTTTTTTAATGGCAATTGGCATTGCCGATCCCGTAAGAGCTTTGGCGTAAACCATTAAATAATCCTGACTTGATCGCAATGCCAGTACGTCTTCGGAAATTTTAAGGTTAATGGTCAAGGTGAAACCATTCGCTGATTCGAAATTACTTAGGGTGTTAAGAGCGCCTTCAATAACAACTCTATCTGGATGGTCAGCTGGCAATAAATACAAAGCCTTTTGCCACGATTTTTCTGCCAAAAGTAAATCACCGGCATTCGCCGCAACAATACCCACCAAATAAAGCACATGAACAGAATCAGGATCAACTTCTAACGCTTGATCAATCAAGGACTGTGGTGCGCCCGAAAAATCACCTTCTTGGATTGAGGCCAGCACACTGGCGTATTGCAACAACATGTCAATATCCCTTGGAATCAACTCGTAGGCACGCTCAAACGATGCTAAAGCCTTGTCTGTATCACCCAAATTAAATGCAGCCAAGCCCAACATTTTCCATGCTTTGCCATCTTTTGTATTGTCAGTCAGATAGACTTCTAATGTTTGCACACTTTGTTCTAAAGTTAAGCTGGCCGACAATTCAACAACAGTACTGGACTCGTTTTTTGGTGCCAGTTTCGCGTAAGTAAATACCGAAACAATGGCAATAATAACGCCCAGTGCAATTGCCCATTTCAGCGGATTGATTGCGACAACATCGCCAGAATCTTGGGATAGCTCACTGGCAAGTGTGCGGGTGATTTCATCTTCTGCCTCTTGATATAAAGACTCACTAATCAAGCCCTTTGTTACATCATCGGCCAATTCTTGTTTTTTTTGCCTACCAATAGCCACATTAGAGACGTCATCGCTGATATTTACTTTTAGTGGTCGATAGAGAAAATAGGCCAAAAAGACTGCCGAGGTCAAAATCAATAATAAGAATGGCCATTCAAAATTCATCATTTCACCTTTAATCTATAGCGCCTATCAAAAGCCGCGAGCAATGCGCCAAGGGCGATCATAATACCGCCCAACCAAATCCATCTAACTAGAGGCTTGTAGTAAATTCGCATACTCCAATTGCCATCGCCAAGAGACTCGCCAAGGGCGACATACAAATCCCTGGCAAGTGATGGGTCGATTGCAGCCTCGGTCATTGGCATGCCAGTTTGGTAAAGGCGTTTTTCGGGCGACAACACAATAACATCTTCCCCGTCTATCACACTCACGCTGCCTTTAAAGCCCTGGTAATTATCAGACATAAATTGCTCTACACCATTCAAGGTAAATGCATAACCTGCAATATTTTGAGGCTCGCCAATGGTCATTTTCAAATCTTTCTCAACACCCATTTGAGTGGTGACAGTCGCGCCAAGAAT
>JBBWVR010000130.1:0-1863 GCA_050256315.1 Gammaproteobacteria bacterium
GCCAATTGTCTCAGTTCATGGATCAAGTGAATCCACTATCCGGTGTGACTCATAAGCGTCGTATTTCAGCCCTAGGTCCGGGTGGTTTGACTCGTGAACGCGCTGGTTTTGAAGTGCGTGACGTTCACCCTTCACACTATGGTCGTCTCTGTCCAATTGAGACACCAGAAGGTCCAAACATTGGTTTGATCAACACCCTTGCGGTATACGCGAAAACCAACGAATACGGATTCTTAGAAACTCCTTACCAAGTGGTTAAAAGTGGCTTGGTAACGGATGAAATTATTTATGTGTCGGCGATTGATGAGATCAGCCATACAATTGCACAGGCAAATGCTACAGTGGATGCTAAAGGTCGTCTAGAGGATGACTTGGTTGCGGCTCGCCACAAAAACGAATTTGTTTTGGTTGAAAAAGATGAGATCACATTGATTGACATCGACTCTAAGCAAATTACTTCGGTTGCGGCAGCCCTTATTCCATTCTTGGAGCATGACGACGCTAACCGTGCCTTGATGGGTTCAAACATGCAACGTCAAGCCGTGCCAGTACTTCGCGCTGAAAAGCCGTTAGTTGGTACAGGTATTGAGCGTGTTGTTGCGACAGACTCTAGAGTTTGTGTAACGGCAGAACACAGTGGTGTTGTTGAAGCGGTAGACGCTTCAAGAATCGTTATTCGCGTTGATGCAAAACAAGCAAAAGCAGGTGAGTTGGGTGTTGATATTTACAGCCTAACAAAATACGCTCGTTCTAATCAAAACACATGTATTAACCAAAAGCCATTGGTACAACCGGGTGATAAGATTGTTGCTGGTGACGTTTTGGCTGACGGCCCTTCAACAGACTTAGGTGAATTGGCCCTTGGTCAAAACATGATGATTGCCTTCATGCCGTGGAATGGTTACAACTTTGAGGACTCTATTCTGATTTCAGAGAGAGTTGTCCAAGAAGATCGCTACACGTCGATTCATATTGAAGAATTAACGGCCTATGCTCGTGATACTAAGTTGGGTTCTGAGGAGATTACTGCGGACATTCCAAATGTTAGTGAATCTGCTCTGTCTAAGCTTGATGAAGTGGGTATTGTCTATGTGGGTGCCCGTGTTAAAGGTGGTGACATTTTGGTTGGCAAGGTAACGCCTAAGAGCGAAACAGCCTTATCTCCAGAGGAAAAATTACTACGCGCTATTTTTGGCGAAAAAGCCAACAATGTTAAAGACACCTCACTTCGTGTTGGTGCCTCTAAATCTGGTGTAGTGATTGACGTACAAATCTTTACCCGTGATCGTGTTGAGAAAGACGCACGTGCCATCGAGATTGACGAAATTCGTTTAGAAAAAATCAAAAAAGACATTGACGATGAGTTCGGCATTATTGACGGTGATATTTTCCGTCGCGTTCGCGCTAAGCTTTCTGGCAATGTTGTTACTAAAGGTGCAGGCGACATTAAATTGGGTGATAAATTATCGGCCAAATCGCTTAAAACGCTTGAAAACACTGAAGTTGCAAAACTGAAGGTTGAAGACGCCGATGTTAATAAAGAAGTAGCAACATTGGTTAAGCAGGCGAAAGCAAAACAAGAAGAGTTTGATGAGTTCTTAAAAGTAGAGCACGCTAAAATTTTAGAAGGCGCTGAATTGCCGCCAGGCGTTTTGAAGATGGTTAAGGTTTATGTGGCAACGCGTAAAACACTTCAAGTCGGTGATAAGATGGCGGGTCGTCATGGTAATAAGGGTGTTATTTCCCGCGTATCGCCAGTTGAAGACATGCCTCATCTAGAAGACGGCACACCAGTTGACGTGGTACTTAATCCACTAGGTGTACCATCGCGTATGAACGTTGGACAGGTGCTTGAAGTTCACT
>JBBWVR010000131.1:0-2731 GCA_050256315.1 Gammaproteobacteria bacterium
AGTGCGAATGTTTCTCCTGTATTGGATCTATCTCTACCTAGATACAACCAACATTTCGTTGTTCTAGAGGGGGATAGTGACGATACGCTTGCCTTTGGCCTAGGAAGGTCATCCGCAGGCTACTTACCCTCAGATTCCGGCACAGTGGTTATTAGTGCCGATGAGAGTTTTAATTTTCTACAAAGCTTAACACTCAATGATCAAGTTGTATTAAGCGACCCAATGGGTGGGGAGTTTTGCTATAGCATCACCCATATGGACATTATTGATTTAAAAAATAACACCATTGACATCCATGAGAATGTTGACGAATTAAAGTTAGTTAGCACATGGCCATTTGGCAGTGCCAAAGCGCATACAACAATGCGCTATGTAGTCAAGGCAATGAAAATTGACGCACTTATTTTGTCTTAATTTTAAATTATCGAGGAGTGAACTCAATGCATAATCCAACAGTAAAAACGAAATCAAAAAACAATAAAGAGAGCGCCTTTTGCAAGCATCTTAATGTTGACGAGTCTCAACTCCATAAAGCCCTGGCTTGGTATCACAGCGCTATGCAGAACCCTCATCAGACAAAAACTACATACTAGGTTTTTAAACCCTCTCGAAAATTAGTCAATTTTCTCCTGGGTCTTGATGCTTTTTCTGACGATCAGTAAAAGTGTCAAATCTTCAAGAAGAAAATCTTCAATTTTCGAAAAAGGATTTAACCAATAAAATTTAGCAAATTTTACGAATGAGCCGCTAAAAATTGAAGAACTGGCCAAAACCAAATAATAACACCTGTGTGAAGCCTTCCCTTGGGTAAAAAATGCCATTCTAGGGCTAAAAAAAAGCCTGTTTAGGCAATTTTTAGCTGGAAATAGATCTCTGGCTGGTGTTGTTGAAAAATTTAGCAAAAAAATCGCTCTGACGACCCAAGATAGCTTTTCGTAAGATAATTTCTTCAGCTTGTTTGTAATTGGCCTAAAATACGTATTTGAATAATGTAACAAAATTCAAATAAGCTATGCAACAACCCACTCATGGCGGCGCTCGAAATGGTGCTGGTCGTAAGAAAAATTCCGGCTCATTTAAAGAAAAAACTAAGGTGCTTCGCGTGCCTTTGAGTCTTGTTGACTCGATTCAAGATTCTTTAAAGATTTATCGCTCTCAGATCAAGTAAAGCATTGAACTGATGTTGCCGCAGGGCAGCCCAGAAAATGTTGATATACCCATTTTTATATCTCGCGTACAGGCAGGCTTTCCGTCGCCTGCAGACGACTATTTAGAAGATACACTCGACCTTAATAAATATTTAATCCAGCACAAAGAGGCGACTTTCTTTGTTCGTGCACAAGGTGACTCCATGCTCGATGCAGGCATCCATTCTGGTGATATTTTAGTGGTGGATAAGTCACTAAAAGCTATCAGTGGTAAGATCGTTATTGCGGTTGTTGATGGTGATTTCACAGTCAAGAGATTGCACAAATACGGCGGCCAAATAACTTTAAAAGCAGAAAACGATGCTTTTGATGACATCAAAATCAACAGCGACAACGAACTCATTATATGGGGTGTGGTCACTTCGGTGATTCACCGCTGTGGTTAACAAGTTTGCCTTAATCGATTGCAATAATTTTTACGCTTCTTGTGAGCGTGCGTTCAACCCTAAATTAGAGGGCGTGCCAATTGTTGTTTTGTCGAACAACGACGGCTGTGTGATTGCTCGCTCTAACGAGGCAAAAGCGCTAGGAATCCCTATGGGAGAGCCTTACTTCAAAATACGCGAATTGGCCAAAGCTAATGACGTTGCCGTTTATTCTTCTAATTATGCACTATACGGTGACATGTCAAACAGAGTGATGGGTATTATTGGGCGCTACTCTCCCGAGCAAGAAATCTATTCGATCGATGAAAGTTTTATCAATCTGGCTGGCATATCGATCGACTTAATCGAACACATGCACAAGCTTAAAAGACAAGTGAAGCTTTGGACTGGAATTTCAGTCTGCGTCGGCATCGGCAGAACAAAGGTGTTGGCAAAATTAGCCAACAGAGTGGCTAAAAAATACGGGAAATTTAACGGTGTTTTTGATATAGACAAGCTGCCCAAAGCGCGCTTTAACAATTTATTAAAAACCGTCGATGTGGGCGATATTTGGGGGATTGGAAGTAAATCAAAAGTCAAGCTAAAGCAATTGGGGGTTAATAATGCTTTAGCATTTTGTAGGGCGGATAAATCGTTTGTTCAAAATACTTTAGGCGTGAATGCTGTGCGCATACAGCAAGAACTTTTTGGAGAGTCGTGCATGCCGTTGGAATTACTTCGACCGGCAAAAAAGCAGATTGTGTCTTCTCGCTCTTTTGGTCATCTCTTGGTGAGCTTTGATGAAGTAAATCAGGCGCTGACTTGTCTGGCCCGCAAAGCTGTTAATAAGCTTGTTGTTGATGATTTGGGTTGTTTATCAATGAGTGTCTTTATTGAAACCAATCCTTTTAGTAAAAAGCAAGCTTATGTTCATTTCTCAAAAAGCATACAGTTTGTTAATCCTTTGCTGATAGAGCTCTGCTACCTAAAGTAAGTCAGTTATTGCGTCAAATTTACCAAGCTCAATATCAATTTTACAAAGGTGGTATTGTGTTGACTCGACTTACTCCTAAGGAGGCGCAATGCGACTTGTTTGAGGTGGTTGATAGGTTGGCGTTAACCGTAGACAAGGCGAGTTACAAGTCCTTATTGAGTCAC
>JBBWVR010000132.1:0-1710 GCA_050256315.1 Gammaproteobacteria bacterium
GCATCAATTAAGCCGAAAACTGAATAATGAGATTGTTGGTCAATCTGTTTTAAGTAATCGTGAGTATCAATTTTGCCATCAGGATAAGCAATTTGTAATTTTTGAATTTCTTGCATAGACGCTAGCAAGTTACCTTCGGTACAGTAAGCAATTGCATTAGCAACTTCTTTATCGGCGACTAGTCCTAATTGCCCCATATGATTGAGAATCCAGCCAACCAGATGATCGCTTTGCACTTCCCAGTGCTGAAGAACAACACCTTTTTTCTCAAGTGATTTAAACCACTTGCTTTTTTGTTGCGCCATATCGAGCTTTCCTGCAGAAATAATCAGCAGAATATCGTTTGGTAAGTTCTCGGTAATTTCGCACAGTGCTTTGGATCCTTTAGCGCCTATTTTTCCCGTACTGAAATGACACTCAATAAGGCGTTGCGGTGCAAACAATGAAGTGTTGGCAATTTCTGCAAAAATTTTGTCCCAAGCAAAATTCCCATCAATATCAAAGCGCACTCGATCCGCGAAGCCGCGCTCAAGAGAGACTTTCTTGATGCTGCTCAAGCTTTGCTCAACCAAGAGAATTTCAGGGCCGAAGGCAAAGTAGATGGGTGCTAATCCTTCGTTTAAGTGTTTAGTGAGCTGTTCTGGTTTGATTTTCATTAGGCGGGGTTTTTGCAACAAGATTACGGTCAGGAAAAAACCAGAAAAGTGGCATAATATCTGAACCTAGGTCATTATGTCATATTCGAGAATAATTTGGCATCAAACCATTGAAGAGGGCTTTACATAATTATGAATAATCGTCAAAACACCACCTTTTATCCACCTGATGATGTTCTAAATTCAGTCTTAACCTAACCTTGCTTGGAAAGGATTTAAGAAAATCATCGATTCGGCTACAGTTGTCATTCTGCCAATCATGCATAATTATGTAAAGGCCTCTTGAAAAAACGGCATCAAGCCCTATATAAGTACTCAATAGGGTATAGTTGTTCCCCTAAATTTTATTAATTTTCTTTTTGGTTTTATGTATAAAAATATCCTACTTTGGCTTGTATTAGGCAGTGTGCTAGCCTCTCTTTTTGGCACTTTCCAAGTGGAAGACAAAACAACGCAGATTAGCTATTCGCAATTTATTCAAAGCGTCAATCAGGGTAACGTCTCTAGTGTTACCATTGCTGGTAAAAATATCAACGGTGTCAGCGTCAACGGTGAGCAGTTTAGTACGTACAGTCCTGGCGATCTAGGCTTGATGGGCGATTTATTGAACAACGGTGTGGCTGTCATTGCGACTCCACCTGAACAAGAAGGCTTCTTCAAACAACTAATTATTTCGCTTGCGCCAATATTATTATTGATCGGTGTTATTTTGTACACAATGCGCGGCGCCGGTGGCGCTATGGGTGGCAAAAATCCAATGTCGTTTGGCAAGTCAAAGGCGCGCTTAATTACCAAGGACGAGTCGCATGTCACTTTTGATGACGTGGCTGGTGTTGATGAGGCCAGAGAAGAGGTTAGCGAATTAGTCGACTTTTTATCCGATCCTTCTAAATTTACAAAAGTGGGCGGTAAAATTCCAAAAGGCGTGCTAATGGTGGGCCCTCCTGGCACGGGTAAAACGTTACTGGCGAAAGCAATTGCAGGCGAAGCCGACGTGCCATTTTTCTTCATTTCGGGTTCAGACTTTGTCGAAATGTTTGTTGGTGTCGGTGCA
>JBBWVR010000133.1:0-5452 GCA_050256315.1 Gammaproteobacteria bacterium
CGGGAAACGAGATTCGAACTCGCGACATTCACGTTGGCAACGTGATGCTCTACCAGCTGAGCTATTCCCGCATAGATGTGAAATTATAGTGTGTTTTTCCTAGCTGTCAAATGTTTTTAGGCCTGCAATCAAATAATTAAATCCAGACCATAAAGTGAGCACGGTGGCTGCAAATAAAAGCGCTAAACCAGCGTTTAAAATATCGTCCTGTGAAAACATGAGCAGTGGTTGGTGATAGAGCAAAAACAAAATAGCAAGCATTTGCATAAATGTTTTTGTTTTACCAAGCCACGATACTGAAATATGCGCTTTTTTACCAATTTCCGCCATCCACTCTCTTAGTGCAGAGACCAACAGTTCCCTGGAAATAATAATGACGGACGGTATGGTGACAAACCATGTGGCGTAATAGTCGGTCAGTAGAATAAGGGCAACGCACACCATTAACTTATCGGCAACTGGATCAAGAAAAGTACCCAGTTCTGATATTTGGTTGAGTCGTCTTGCAAGCAGACCATCAAAGAAATCCGTCAGGCTGATGAGTATAAAGATTGCTACCAAAGAGTTATTAATCCAAGGCAGAGGTTCGCCCTCTAAATAATTGGGCTGCAAATAGAACAACGCCATAAAGACTGGAATTAGTCCAATTCTAGAAAGGGTGAGAATATTGGGAAGTGTCATCATCAGATGGTTATTCTATCAAAATAGGGCTGAGGTGTAGAATAAACTTAGGGTTGGTGCGCTCGACAGGACTTGAACCTGTAACCGCTCGGTTCGTAGCCGAGTACTCTATCCAGTTGAGCCACGAGCGCAGCTGCGTAATTATCGCCATCTTTCAAACAAAGGTCAAGCAGAGTTTGCTGTTTTTGTAAAAAGATTTACCAATTTGTCCAACTGCATCATACGAGAGCCTTTGATTAGTATCGTTGCGTCCGAGTGGTGACTGCATAAGTGCCGATATAGTGATTCGATATCGTCAAATTGATCTCCTTGATAATGCTTAGCATCATTGCCAATTGTGTACACCTTAGCAACAGAGCTTGCCCTTAGATAATCACCTATCTCCTGGTGAAGTTCGCTTGATCCATCGCCTAATTCAGCCATCGAGCCAAGTACAGCAATTTTTTCACCTGCATTTGCAGCAAGGGTATCGATGGCTGCTTTCATCGAATGTGGATTGGCGTTATAGCTGTCGTCTAGGATTGTGAAACCACGACAGTGCAATAGGTTCAATCGGCCTGGTTCTGGTATTGTTGATTCAAGCCCTTGTTTTATATGAGTAATATCAATACCAAGTTGTGATGCACAGGCCGTGGCAGCAAGCGCGTTTTCCACTTGATGTTTACCAATCATCCTCAAGACCACCTCTGTTGTTTTATTATTACAATGAAGGTTAAACTGCAATAGACCCTTTTGTTCAACTATATTGGTCGCAAAGACAGCAGTATTGTCGCCGAATAATACACAGTTTCGATTGTCAGCAATTTTCTCCCAAGCGGATTTGTATGGTGAGTTGGCATTAATAAATGCCACACCTGTTGTTGGTAGCGCACCGAGAATTTCACCTTTGGCTTGGACAAGATTTTCGAGAGAGCCAAACTCACCCAAGTGGGCATTATTGGCATTGGTAATCATCGCAAATTCTGGCTTGGCAAGTTGGCAGAGTAAGGATATTTCGTTAACGTGATTCGCGCCCATTTCAATTACACAGTACTTATGTTCTTTTTTTATGTTGAGCAGAGTTTTGGGTACGCCTAGATGATTGTTTAAATTGCCTTGTGTGCAAAGAGTCGGCGCGTCAATGGACAAAATATTTGCCAACATATTCTTGGTGCTGGTTTTGCCGTTGCTGCCAGTTATTGCAATGACAATTGGCGAGAACGATTGTCGGTGCCAACTGGCGATTGTTCTGTAGGCTTCTTCGGTGTTGTCAACGGTGATTGTTGACAAACTTGTTGTGATTTCTTTGTGTGCAATAATGGCTTTCGCGCCAGCATCTTCAGCGTGCTGAATGAAGTCATGGCCATCAAATGAATCGCCTTCTAGTGCAATGAATAGCTTGCCTTTTCCATCTTCTCTAGTGTCGGTATAAATCCCTTCAAATTCGACATCAGTAGCTGAGTTTCCGCCAGTGATATCAGCAATTGTTTGGCTGTTAGACGAGAGCATTTTGGGCAACTTCGATGTCGCTAAAAGGTAAGATTTGAGCACCTATCGTTTGTGTGGTCTCGTGACCTTTGCCGGCGATTAATAAGCACTCATCCTCACTCAAAGTGGTGATGGCTGTTTGAATGGCGAGCTCTCTGTCCAAGATAATGTCGGCTTCAAAACCCTCTTTTAAGCCGCTTTGAATGTCATCAATAATTGTTTGACCGTCCTCATTTCTGGGGTTGTCACTGGTCAAAATAACACTGTCAGCCAGTTCGCTGGCAATTTTGCCCATCTTTGCTCTTTTGCCAGTATCTCTATTACCACCACAGCCAAAAAGCACCCTTAATTTGAATTCTGGATAGTGTTCGCGAAGGGTGCTCATTGCGTTAGCAAGCGCGTCTGGCGTGTGGGCATAATCAATCCAAATATTGTGATTTGCTATTTTTTGCATTCTACCTAGTGGTGCCGTGATTCTTGTTAGTTGGGGTATGATATCATCGTCGCTATACCCTAACTCTCTCAGGCTGGTGAGAGCTGCAAGCGCATTTGAAATATTAAAACGACCCAGTAATGGCAATTCAAAAATAAACTGATCGAGCCTGCAGAGAAAGCCTTGTTCGTTTTTATTGCAGTATTTGAAATCTTCAATAGAAAAGGATACTTGTTTTTTATCAGACGCTATTTTCAAGAAATAATCGTGATTTTCATCGTCTCGATTGACAATCGCACACTGCGTATTTTCATCTGCAAACAACCTACCTTTGGCTTCTAGATAGTCTTCCATGGTTTTATGGTAGTCGAGGTGATCTTGTGTCAAATTAGTAAAAATGGCTTGTTCAAATGCCAATCCCGCTACTCTATTTTGGATTAATGCATGTGAGGAAACTTCTATGATAGCCACCTCTACACCTTCCTGATGGTATTGCTCAAGTGTTCTATATAGAGTTAAGGTGTCCGGTGTTGTATTGGCGCTTTTTTCCTCAGAGCCGCTGATGCCAAGTGTGCCAATGACACCCGTTTTAACATTGAGGGCTTCGAGTAGTTGTGAGATGAATGAGCTAACCGATGTTTTGCCATTGGTGCCGGTGACGCCGATTAATTTAACCAATTGCGCTTGTTGGTAGAATCTTTGTGCTAGTGTCACTATATGTGAGCTCAAGTGGTCAATACGAATACACGGTACTGCACACTCAATATCTCGACCCTCACTCAAAATAACTACGCAGCCTTTATCAATAGCTTGCTCTACGTGGTCGCAACCGTGGCTGTTTTCACCTTGAAGGGCGACAAACACACTCCCGTCTTTGAGATTATCAGTGTTGAGCGAAAGCCCGCTAATATTTATCGAAATTTCGGTATCTTGAATACCGAGTAGTAATGTTTTTATATCCATTTTCTTGTGATGGTTTGTTTAATCTAGGATTAATATTGCGTGCAATATTAAACGATTTTTGCCTGCATCAATGTGTGCATATTGATTGCACCAACAATCTTATCATTTGCGTTAACAACGGGCAGGGAGTTTAGGTTGTATTTATCCATCATCTCAACAGCCGCTATTGCTGGTTTCTCAGCCTCAATAGATTTGCATTGTTTGGTCATGACGTCGCCAATTGAAAGGCCTGATATTCTGGTGTTTTTTTCCAGTACACGGCGTAAGTCGCCGTCGGTAAAGATTCCAAGCAAGGTATTGTCGTTTTCAGCAATGAGCACCATGCCTAGTGCTTTCTCACTCATCACCATAAGGGCTTCGAGCAGTGAGACATCTGGGGTCACAATCGGTGTGTCGTTGCCAGACTTCATAATGGTTGAGACAAGTGTGAGCAATCGTCGGCCTAATGCGCCAGAGGGGTGTGATCTAGCAAAATCTTCGGGAGTGAAGCCGCGCGCATTTAGCAAGGTTATTGCTAAAGCGTCGCCCATCACAAGAGCAACTGTAGTGCTGGATGTAGGGGTTAAGTTATGTGGGCAAGCCTCTTGCTTAACACTAACATCGAGGTGAATATTACTTGCCAAGGCTAGCGTGGACTTGCTATTGCCTGTCATGCTAATAATCTGCGCACCCATATTGTGAATGCTTGGCAATAGCTGAGAAATTTCTTCGGCTTCTCCAGAATAAGAGACAAGAATGACAACATCGCTGTCATCGATCATTCCTAAATCACCATGACCCGCTTCACCGGGGTGTACAAAAAATGCAGGGGTGCCGGTAGACGCTAATGTCGCTGCAATCTTTCGGGCGATGTGACCTGACTTGCCCATGCCAACTAAGACCACTTTACCTTGACAATTTTGCAAGAGGGCGCAGGCATCAACAAAGTTTTGATCAACTCTATCTTTAAGTTTTAAAATAGAGTCAGCCTCTAACTGAATGACGGTTTTTGCTATTTCAACTAACGATTTTGTCACGACATGCTTTTATGTGAAGATCTCATGAAGGGATTATAAATATATTTAGACTAACTGGGCTTTATAATATTTTGAGAATAGTTCAAACGACGAAAGTTAATAAGAGATGAAAACCAAAGTATTGTTTGTATGTATGGGTAATATTTGTCGCTCCCCGACTGCCGAAGGAGCTTTTCGCCAACTAGTAGAAGATAACGGTTGCAGCGAAATGTTTGAAATAGACTCTGCTGGTACGCACGCCTATCATGTTGGCAATCCACCAGACAGGCGTTCTCAGCAGGCCGCTCAGTTTCAAGACGTTGACTTGTCTAGTCAAAGAGCACGCCAAGTGCACGAGAGTGATTTTTATCATTACGACAAGATTTTGGCAATGGATCTCGATAATTTTCATAACCTCAAGTCCGAGTGCCCAGATGAGAGTCAATCTGAAATCGAGTTATTGCTTGATTATTTGCCCGATAATAAAATGAAAAGTGTGCCAGACCCTTATTATGAGGGCAGATTCGACGAAGTCTTCGAAATGATTCATCAGGCTTGTGAATTTTTACTGCAGGATTTAATAAAAAAAGCCTAATATCAGTTGACATAAATATCCACAACAAAGTATAATTCTTCGCTTTATTGTCTCCTTCAAAAGAGCAATTGATTAGAAAAAATACACTGGAGTAGAAACTTTATGTCAACGATTAACCAACTGGTACGTAACCCACGCAAGAAAAAGATTGTTAAAAGTGGTGTACCTGCACTAGATAGTTGCCCACAAAAACGTGGCGTTTGTACACGTGTGTACACAACAACACCTAAGAAACCTAACTCAGCGCTACGTAAAGTTGCTCGTGTTAGATTAACAAATTCAGCAGAAGTAACTACCTACATTGGTGGTGAAGGGCAT
>JBBWVR010000134.1:0-2283 GCA_050256315.1 Gammaproteobacteria bacterium
AAAAAAATTACTTAATTAGTGGAGCCAACAAGCACTCGCACCGAAATTATTATATCAAGCGAAATTATTATGTGAGGCTCTTTTCAGTTAGGCTGTACATTAATTGAATGAATTTCAATTTTTATTTACTCGCAGGAACTAATGATAGTTGGCCCCTTAAAAGAACAGTTGTCAACTTATTGGCTTTAAACTCCCGAAAAATCCCAATGTTAAAGGGATTTTTTGATCCATCTATTTTTCGCCACTATATTTACACTACTGATTTGAAATAAATATTCTATTGAGAAAACCGATTAACATTATTAATATTTTTCGTCATAGATATGGTAAAAACCCAGTACTAAGCGTCTTTCTGGCCCATAAAAGGAGAAAAAACGCTCGATATTCATGTGCTAATCTATAGTAGTAAAGGTAAAAATCCATCAAAAACTAATTAGGGGTTTCTACTCACTTCCCTCGCTTGCCTCTTCAGATTCTTCGTCGTCATCAGATTCAGCAATTTTGGCAATAGAGACCAATTTCTCATTCTCTGCTATGTTAATTAGCGTCACACCTTGGGTGTTACGGCCAATAATAGAAACATCAACAGCGCGCGCCCTAACCAAAGTTCCTTTATTCGAAATAAGCATCATTTCGTCTTCGTCAGTTACCTGAATAGCACCAACCACTTTGCCGTTACGATCCGACGTTTTAATGGAAATAACACCAGAGCCACCACGAGCCTGAGAACGATATTCATCTAACTGTGTACGCTTACCATATCCTTTCTCTGTAGCCGTCAAAATAGGGTCGGAAGACTCTGCAACAATAAGTGAGACAACCTTGTCGCCTTTAGCCAGTTTAATACCACGAACACCAATAGCGGTACGCCCTACTGCTCGCACATCAACTTCTTTAAATCGAATCGATTTACCTTCTGATGAGAACAGCAAGATATCGTGCTCACCCGCTGTGATTTCAACGCCTACTAATTTGTCGTCATCACGAAGTTCAATAGCAATAATGCCGCCTTTTCTTGGACGAGAGAAGTTGCTTAGAGAAGTTTTCTTGCAAGTTCCTGAGCTGGTGACCATAAAGACAAACTGATCCTCTGTAAATTCTTTGACTGGCAGAATGGCGTTAATCACTTCTTCTTTTTCAAGAGGCAGTAAATTAACAATTGGCTTGCCTCTGGCAGTACGTGACGCCATCGGTAATTCGTAAACTTTCAACCAATGCACTTTGCCTGTTGATGAGAAGCACAACACGGTATCGTGTGAATTGGCAATAAACAGATGATCGACAAAATCCTCATCCTTCATTTTCGTTGCCGCTTTGCCTTTGCCACCTCGACGCTGTGCATGATAATCATTCAATGATTGTGCTTTAACATAGCCACCATGTGAGAGTGTAACAACACGCTCTTCTTGGGCAATCAAATCCTCTAGAGTGAGGTCAATCTTGTGCTCAATAATTTCTGTTATCCTCGCCGAACCATAATTCTCTCGAATCTCGCTAAGTTCGTCACGAATCACCTGCATCAATAAATCAGGATTTTGTAAAATATCTAGAAGTGCTTTAATTTGCTCTAATAGCTCGTTAAATTCATTAAAAATTTTGTCTTTTTCAAGACCAGTCAATCGATGAAGCTTTAAGTCGAGAATCGCTTGCGCTTGTTTTTCTGACAACTGGTAATCGCCATTTTTCTGCAGACCCAATTCTGGAGTCAAATCTTGCGGCCTGAATTGCGCCATGTCCCGATCGCCAATCAATTCTTGAATGACAGAGCCATTCCAAGTTCTTGCCGACAAGCTCACACGCGCATCCGCTGGGCTCGGAGCGGCCTTAACAAGCTCAATAATTTCGTCAATATTATGCAGTGCAACTGATAAGCCTTCTAATAGGTGGGCGCGATCTTTGGCTTTATTCAGCTCGTAAATAGAACGACGAGTAACGACTTCGCGGCGATGAGCAATAAAGGCGCTCAAGATCGATTTGAGATTCATTAACTTTGGCATGCCGCCATCAATAGCCACCATATTAATACCAAAGACTGTTTGCATCTCTGTTATCTTGTAGAGATTGTTAAGCATAACTTCTGGCACTTCACCGCGACGCAGCTCAATGACCATACGCATACCATCTTTATCGGACTCATCCCTAAGGCCAGTAATACCATCAATCTTCTTGTCTTTAACCAACTCCGCAATCTTGCCAATCAGTCTGGCCTTATTAACTTGATATGTTAATTCAGTAACCACAATACTTTGCTTATCTTCGCCTTCAACATGAGAGCGTGAACGC
>JBBWVR010000135.1:0-16423 GCA_050256315.1 Gammaproteobacteria bacterium
ATGAAACTTGCGCCGGGCAGCTGTCGTTACGGCCTAATGTGTAATGAAAAAGGCATGATTATCGATGACGGCGTGTCAACATGTATTAGCGACAATCACTTTATCATGACAACTACAACGGGTGGTGCAGCAAGCGTTTATGCTACATTGGAAATGTGGCTGCAAACAGAATGGGATCACTTGGATGTACATCTAAACAGTGTCACCGACCATTACTCGACTATTGCTGTAGTAGGCCCTAATGCACGAAATTTAATGAAATTACTATGTCAGGATGTTGATTTTGATCGTGAGAATTTCAAATTTATGCAGTGGCGCCCCGGCACAGTTTGTGGTGTTGATGCACGCATTATGCGCATCAGCTTCTCGGGCGAACTGGCTTATGAGATCAATGTAGAGGCTAATTACGGTCGCTATATTTGGGATCAAGTGACTACTGTCGGTGAGAAGTGGAACATCACGCCGTATGGCACTGAATCCATGCACGTTCTTCGTGCTGAAAAAGGCTATATTATTGTTGGCCAAGATACCGATGGCTCAATGACGCCAGCTGACGTTAATATGAATTGGATTGTGGCAAACAACAAGCCATTTTCGTTTATTGGTCAACGTTCATTCTCGATTGCTGCACTTAGTGCTGAAAATCGTCTACAGTTGATTGGCCTTCTGACCAAAGATGCCTCCGTGGTATTGCCGGAGGGTGCGCATATGATTGATAATAAAGGAAAATCAATTGGCTACGTGACATCAAGTTACTTTAGTCCAATCTTAGGAAGGTCCGTCGCAATGGCGCAAATGCAAGGCGGATTGAGTAAGATAGGCGAAACAACGATTGTTAAAATAGTGCAAGAAAAACAAGGACTTAAAGAAATTCCTTGTGAGATATCGAGTAGTGTTTTTTATGATATTAACGGTGAGAGGGTAGACGGCAATGACTAATTCAACTACAAACTTCCATCCGGTGTTTGCCTCAACATTCGAGTTCATGACTGATGATGAGGGATATTTAATTAATCAAGAGAATCTTTCATGTCTTGAGATTTGCGACAAAGCTATTGTAATTTTGCGCGCCTCTAAAGACCTTGGGAAAACAAAAAAAGCCGCCAAAGAGAACTGGGGTATTGACTTGCCGAAAGCGCTTGGCATTAGCCAGGGCGATGATGGTGTGCAGTGTTTCTGGATTAGTCCGGACGAGTATTGGATTGTTCATTCCCAATTTCAAAGAGAGGCGCTGTGGCAAAAGCAAGTCGACTTGCCGGTCGACGTGTCGCTAGTTGATAACACGGGTGCTTATGGCGCACTGCATTTTAAAGGCGCAAATGTGCACAAGCTCTTATCTCGTTGGATGGGCTATGATCTAAGTGGTAAACTTACTGTGGGTAAAGTTGTGTCAACCACCTTGGGTCAAGCACCAGTGGTTGCGTACCGTGAAAATGAAAACGAGTTAATGATGCTGGTTAGGCATTCATTTTCCCACTATGTTGCCAACCTTTTGACTGACAGCGCGAGGCGCCTTTAAATGCCGTCGAGTTAACGGAGAAAAAGAATGGAAAGAGTCAACTTTACTAAAATGGAAGACGGTACCGCTGAAGAATATGCTTTTCTCGATTCTTTAGAAGATCAGTACAAAGCTGCTTTACCAGAAAGACTTATTGAAACCTTAAGAGGTTTGAGCGCAGGCCTGTCGGGTTATCAAATTTCTCGACTTGATCATAGCCTACAAGGGGCAACTCGTGCGCATCGTGCCGGTGAAGATCTAGAGTTAGTGATGGCGATTTTATTTCATGACATTGGCGATGAGCTTGCAGTCTATTCTCATTCCGAAATGGCCGCGGCTATTTTGCGCCCGTTTGTCTCCGAAAAAATCTATTGGGTTATTAAGCACCACGGCGTTTTTCAAATGTATTACTATGCTCATCATTGTGGTGGCGATAGAAATACTCGAGAAATTTTTAGCGACAGTCCTTGGTATGAAGATGCGATTCGTTTTTGTCATGAATACGACCAAAACTGCTTCGATCCTGCTTACGACACAGAGCCTTTAGAGTTTTTTATACCGATGATTGAATCATTCTTTTCTGCGCCACGAGCTGACGACGCTGAAGAGTTTGCCAGATATGGTAATCGCAACTGACAGAGTCAACAATAATAGGTCGTACTAGGCGTTAAGCTTGTGTTTTTGTTATCAGCAGAAAGGCGCTTATGGTAAGATAAACCTCAATTTTTTCAGCTTAAGTTGAGGTTTGTCTTTGAACGTATTATTGCGACAACTTTCTGTTCGTCAAATTCACTTACTCATTTTTTTAGCCATTGGTGGCATTATTGGGTATGCAGCTTATAGCATCAAAGTTCTAGGCCTTGAGGCCTGCCCTCTTTGTATTACTCAGCAATTTTTTTATTGCTTAATCGGCATCACTGCCTTTGCAGCTTTTTTGCACAACCCGCGAGCTAGGGTTTACCGTGTTTACGCGGCGATTATCTTTGCATCTTCAGCATTTGGTGTATGGATAGCGGGGCGTCAGGTTTGGTTGCAAAGTCTGCCCGATGATGAAGTGCCACTTTGTGGCCCTCCGTTAGAATACATCCTGGAAGTGTTTCCATTTGGCGAGTTAATCAATGCCTTATTTATGGGTGATGGTAATTGTGCTGAAATCCCCTGGACATTCTTGGGCGCTAGTATGGCGCTTTGGTCGCTACTGTTCTTCATAGTATTTTTTGTACTGAGTTTTATCGTGATGATGCGCTCTAATTCTATTTATCGATAAAAGAAGTTCGCATGTTAAAGTTAGAAGGGTCGGTTTGTATTGAAGCCTCACAAGAGGCAACTTGGACAGTATTAGCAGATATTGAGAATATAGTGGATTGGTCGGAGATGGTGCAATCTGCAAAAAGCTCGGGTGAAGTTTCCGCAGGTGTGGGCACTGAACGCACTTGCGCCCTTAACAATAAAGTGACAATCACCGAGCGCTGGGTTACTTGGGACGAGGGCAATTCATACACTTATGAAGGCTTTAATATACCGCTTGTAAACTCTGCTAAAAACAAATGGTCGGTTAAAACGGAAAACGGCAAAGGCCTGTTGACGACCGAATCAGAAGTTACTTTAAAGGGCGGTGTCTTTGCATAATGCTGGAGCCATTAATGAAACTTATGTCAACCAAGATGAGCACTAATGCACTGGCTGCATTCAAATACTTAGTAGAGAATGGCAGATCCTTCGAAGGCAAACATCCTATTTTGTCGAAGTTTCTATTGTGTGTTAATTGTTTAAAGGTTGATCCGTGCCAGATAAGTTTTGGTTTAAATTCACCTATTCCAAGGTCAGTATTTCTATGGTAAGATAACTTCCTGATTGAGCAAAATCACAAGTTTATTAATGGCAGACTTTAAAAAGACAGTCGAAAATTTACTAGCGACTGTAGATATTCAAATCAATGGCCCAAGACCTTGGGATATACAAATTCATAACGAAGGATTTTACGCACGAGTGCTAGTTGGTGGCGCTTTGGGGCTCGGTGAAAGTTACATGGATGGCTGGTGGGATTGTGAAGCTGTTGATCAATTTATGACCAGACTGCTCAGGGGGCGAATTGATAAGATAGTCAAAGACAGGCATCTTTCTTTTTTTATGATGTTGTTGCGGGCGCGTTTCTCAAATGCACAAAGTGTAAAAAGGGCTTATATTGTTGGTGAAGAGCACTACGATACCGGTAATGATTTATTCAGCCTCATGCTTGACGAAAGAATGAATTATTCCTGCGGCTTTTGGAAAGAGGCCGAAAATCTAGACCAAGCACAGGAAGCTAAGCTTGATTTGATTTGTCGGAAAATGCAATTTAAGCCTGGAATGAGCGTGCTCGAAATTGGCTGTGGATGGGGTGGATTTGCAAAATATGCTGCTGAGAATTACGGCGTTAGCGTCCACGGAGTCACTATTTCAAATGAGCAAAAGAAATTGGCAGAGGATATCTGTAAAGGCTTGAACGTCACCTTTGAATTAAAAGACTATCGAGAGCTTAATACAGAGTACGATCGCATTGTCTCGATTGGCATGTTTGAGCATGTGGGCTATAAAAACTACAAAGAATACATGGAGGTTGCCAATCGTTGTCTTAAAGATGGCGGCCTGTTTTTGCTCCACACAATTGGCAGAAATACTTCAGAAACAACAACCGATTCTTGGACCAATAAATACATTTTTCCAAACGGCATGACTCCGTCAACTCAACAAGTGGGCGCTGCAACAGAGGGTCTTCTCCAAATAGAAGACTGGCACAGCTTTGGTCAATACTACGACACAACTCTAATGGCTTGGCACGATAATTTTCAAAATCATTGGAGTAAATTAGAAGGCACTTACGATGCGCGTTTTAAGCGGATGTGGCAATATTATTTGTTAACAGCAGCAGCCAGTTTTCGCGCTAGACGCAATCAATTATGGCAACTGGTGCTTTCAAAAGGCGGGGTGAGGGGTGGCTACAATTACAAGAATAATCCACGTTTTGAACAGGATGTTTAAATGGTGATGTCATTTCAGTGTCACTAAAACTGGTCAGTTTCAAGGCTTGTCCTTTTGTCCAAAGGGCTGTTATTGTCCTTGAAATGAAAGCCATCGACTATGAGATTGAATATATTGATTTGGCTTGCCCGCCAGACTGGTTTTTAGCCATCTCGCCACTGAAAAAAGTACCTTTACTGATTGTCGCAAACAGCGTTATCTTTGAATCCAACGTCATTAACGAATACATCGATGAAGCCTTTCCAGTAAACAGGCTGCACCCAGAAGATCTTCTCTTAAAAGCACAAAATCGCTCTTGGATTGAGTTCTGTAATAATATCTTTATGGCGACATTCAGGCTAACCATTAATGAAACAAGGCAAGAGTTTGAGCAAACACTTGCCACTCTGATGACTGGTTTTGATCAACTCGAAAAAAAACTAACCAAGCAGCCATTTTTCAATGGTGAGAATTTCTCGTTGGTGGATGCAACCTATGCGCCAGCCTTCCAGAGACTTAATTATCTACACAGTATTTATGGGGTGATTTTTGATAAAAAGCGCCATCCACACATTTTCAAGTGGCAAGGTAAATTGTTGAAATTGAGTGAGGTAAAGCGCTCTTGCGTGCCTGAGATCGAGGAGTTGTACTACAATCTTTTGTGGACAAGGCAGGGCTATATCACCCAGTTTATGGACGAGCAAGAATTTGGTGAAAGGCCAGAGAGAAGTGTTTACTAACTCCAATAACATGATTATAAGAATATTCAGAGTTAGAATTCATCCACAAATGCGCGAAGAGTTCGAGGCAAAATTCGCCTCTATTTCAATCAACGCTGTTAACAATGCCGAGGGCTCGATTTCAGTTACGATAGGTATGCCAACAAAGTGGGCGCCAGATGAGTATGCGATGATTTCCCATTGGCAAGACGTGCAATTTTTAGAAGCTTTTGCTAGTGAAGACTGGAGCCAGCCGCACATTCCAGACGGGATGGCCAGGTTTGTAGATGAAATGTGGGTCCATCATTTTGAGGTATTGTAATCCAATAAATTTCCCATTTAATTATTAAAACAAACTCGATATATGATTGATCAAAAATTAATTCTTCTTCCTTTAATTGCTCAAGTTTTCCTGACCATTGTTGTTTCAATCATTATGTATAGGACCAGAGTGTCCGAAATGAAGAAAAAGAGAATCCACCCGCAATCTTTGGCGACAGCAGCCGAGGCCAAAGAGCGACTCAAGTCTGTAGCCAACCCTGCAGACAACTTTACTAATCTATTTGAAATGCCGGTGCTTTTCTATGTTGCAAGTATCGTGCTGTACGTCACTCAAATGGTTGATTGGATTTTTGTCATCTTGATGGCGACATTTGTATTTTTTAGATGCATTCATAGTGCCATTCATATTACTTATAACAAGGTTATGCACCGTTTTTATTTGTATGCAGTTAGTACACTTTTGCTTTGGACTGTGTGGGCGATGATTGCTATTAGGATAATCAGTGACTTGAATTTATGATTTGTTTTGGTGAAATTTTCTTGAGAAGGGTTTTAACTTTTTCTTTTATCAATTATTAAAATAATGCATCAATCATCGCCACTGCATCACACCCCGCATCAAGCGCTTGTTGTTGGTTTTCAAACGTAACCCCGCCGACACCAACAATTGGCAGATGCAATTCCTTTTTAGCTTGAGTGACAATCGACAAAGGGCAATGTTTTGCGTTGGGCTTGGTTGAAGATTTAAATAGAGCACCAAAAGCGATATAATTCGCACCCCCGCTCTTTGCCTTGATGGCAAGATCGAGTTGATTGTAGCAAGAGATGCCAATAATAAAGTCTTTGCCTAATTGCGCCCTAGCGACCTGGATAGATGCATCATTTTGACCAAGGTGAACACCTTCTGCACCAACTTTTTCACACAGGTTAATATCATCGTTAATGATAAATAAAGTATTATGTGCTAAGCACAGTTCGCGCAACTGACTCGCTTCATCAAACTTCAGTTGTTCGTTATCAGTTTTATGACGGTATTGGAGAATATTGACTTGATGTTTGGTTATCACCCCTTCAATCAGAGCGATATCCAGATTTTTGTTCGGCGTGATTGCGTATAAGCCTTGTATTCTTTGATCTAACATAAATGACCTTTGTTCAATCCCGAAAAATTCAATTATTAACGGCTTTGATTATAATCGTTGCAGCTGCTTTTTGGACGTATCAAGATGTGGAGCTGACAGTGGACACTGCTGAAGAGCCAAGCAGCGAAACTGAGATCATCAAAGAAAAAATTAAAGCGGTACCTTACCTTGAGAAAATAGAAAATTTTGCATTGGAGGAATATACAGAAGATCAGTTATTGGCGCATTTTATCGAAGCTGAGACCTACTATAACTTTGAAAATTCACCCATTCTTTTATTAAACATTAAAGTAACTACGTACGATGAGAGTGGCAATGAGGGTTTTATCCTATCCTCCAATCGTGCCAACTATCTACGTTCTGGTGAGGTGTTTTTTAATGGTGAAGTGAGCATCCAATCTAAAGGCGGTGCATCGCACAAAATTGATACCGAGTCGCTGATTGTTCGTGAAAAAATGAAGCAAATCAAGAGTGATAGGGATGTTGTTTATCTGGGTGAGAGTGCTAAGATTCATGCACAGGGTATGTTGATGAATACCGATGACGATACAATGGAACTTAAAGGCAATATTCGCATTGATCAAGATTCTGGCTCAGAGATTAAAACCAAGAATTTGTTTGTTGACCAATCTGACGGGAAAAAGCATTATCACACGAAAGAATACACAACGTATTTGTCTGAAATGAATATTATCAACGCAGACAAAGGCATGGATCTGGACATGAACCAGCACATTATCCAGCTGTTGGGCAGGGTTGAAATACTGCAAAGTTCAGGCAGTAAAATCCAAAGCAAGAATTTGACTGTTGATCAATCAAACGGCGGTGAAGTGTATAAGACAGATAACACTATTCATTACCAATCTCAAGTGGCTGATATTTTGGCGCAAAGTATGTATTTTGATGCGAAGCGACAAAGAATTGAGCTAACGGGTGGAGTGACGGCGCGTTATGAATAAAATATTTCTCACAGTATTGGCATTGTTATCAACTTTGGCTGTCGCATTGCCAGAGGATGCTGGACAACCAATCGAAATTAACGCATACACTGTGATGATTGATGAGAGTGCCGGCATTAGCGAGTACACAGGTAGTGCAGAAGTTAGGCAGGGCTCACTTTTCCTCTCGGCCGAGTTGATTAAGGTGATGACGTCCGGCAATGAAGTTCTTAAAGTGATAGCTGAAGGAACGAAAGAAAAACCAGCTAAATATTCTCAGAGCCAACCAAACCAACCTCGTTTTATTGAGGCTGTTGCACAGACTATCATCTATGACGTGGCAAACGGCTTGGTACTTCTCAAAGGCGACGCCCATTTGGTTCAGGGTTTTGATTCCTTTAGTGGTGAAACTCTGGACTATGATATTGTTAATGACAAAGTCATCGTTAAGGGCTCTGAAGACGGCACAAAGCGCGTCAAATTCAAGATCAAAATGTAGTTAATGAAGCGCACTATTACAGCGAGAGTGATTGGACGCGTGCAAGCCGTTTACTTTCGAGCTGCCACACAAATTGAGGCCAACAAGCTTGGCATAACCGGCTATGTATGTGTTGAGGCAGAGGGAAATGAGGAAAATCTAGAGCAATTTATACTTTGGCTGCACAAGGGTCCAAAACTTGCCAAGGTGGAGCAAGTTATAGTCGAAAGCAGTGAGGCTTCCGACTCATTTCAAGGCTTCGATATTCGCAATTAATTTGCGTTTAGCTATCCAGTGCCTCGGAAATTCTTTGCTTAACCTCATATAACGCACCAACACCACTCACCACAGAAAACTTTATTCCAGTTAAGCTTTCAAGTGCGTCGTCGCTGTAGTAATCAACCAGAGGCTGAGTTTGTTCGTGATAAACACCCAAGCGATCGCGAACAATTTCGTCGAGGTCGTCGGCTCTTTGAATTAACGGCTCGCCTGTTTGATCATCTTTACCATCGACTTTTGGTGGATTAAAGGTAACGTGGTATGTTCTACCTGAAGCCAAATGCACGCGCCTACCAGACATCCTTGCAACAATATCTTCATCGGGAACTTGAATCTCGATAACGTGATCGATTGCAACGCCTTCTGTTTTTAGTGCATCCGCTTGACCGATGGTGCGAGGAAAGCCATCCAGTAGATAGCCGTTCTCACAATCAGATTTTTGAATGCGCTCTTTAACCAGTCCGATGATGATGTCGTCTGACACAAGGCCGCCATGATCCATCACTTTTTTTGCCTCAATACCAAGGGGTGTCCCGGCCTTAACTGCAGTGCGCAACATGTCGCCAGTTGAGATTTGTGGAATACTGAATTTCTCACAAATGTGAGTTGCTTGAGTGCCTTTGCCTGCACCCGGTGGCCCTAGTAGGATAATGTTCATGGTGATTTCTATGTTAAACCTTAAATTTCAAATAATGGTAGTTTTTGCTCGACTTTTGATTTTTTTAATACAACGTAATCTGGTAAGCCATTTTTGTACGGAGGGTAGTTCTCGCCTTCGATCAGCGGTGCTAGATACTCACGACATTTATCAGTAATTGAGAAGCCGTCTTCAGAGATGTAATCTTCAGGCATCATTTTCTCAACATTGGCAACGTCTTTCAGTTCGCCTATGCCAATCTCCCAAGTGTACGGGTTGTTTGATGTGCGAATAATGGCTGGCATCACTGAGTTTTTGCCTTCAAGTGCTAGTTCAACTGCTGCTTGACCGAGCGCATAGGCATGCTCAACATCCGAATTGGATGCCAAGTGACGCGCCGAGCGCTGAAGATAATCCGCAACAGCCCAGTGGTACTTGTAACCGAATTTTTCTTTAATTAGATTAGCAACTACTGGTGCGGCACCGCCAAGTTGTGCGTGACCGAAGTCATCACGTGTACCTTGTTCTGCCAGGAAGCGGCCATCGGGCCATTTTGTGCCTTCAGAAACAACAATAGTGCAGTAGCCAAATTTCTTAACGTTGTTGTCGACTTTTTCCATAAATGTATCTTCATTAAAATCTACTTCTGGGAAAAGAATGACAACAGGAATAGAGCTATCAACCATGCCGCCAGCAGCAGCAATCCAGCCTGCATGTCTGCCCATCACCTCAAGAACGAAGACCTTGGTAGAAGTGGCACACATTGACGCCACGTCAAAGCTAGCTTCCATTGTTGATACTGCGATGTATTTAGCAACCGAGCCAAAACCGGGGCAGTTGTCTGTTACCGGTAAGTCGTTATCAACTGTTTTGGGTATATGAATCGCCTGAATTGGGTAGCCCATGCTCTCGGATAATTGCGATATTTTTAAGCAAGTGTCCGCCGAGTCGCCACCACCGTTGTAGAAAAAATAACCAATGTTGTGTGCCTTGAAGACTTCGATCAAGCGCTCGTATTCTACTTTGTTGGCCTCTAAAGATTGCATCTTGTAGCGGCATGAGCCAAAACTGCCAGACGGGGTGTGCTTCAGAGCTGCAATGTCTGCATCGGTTTCAAGTGAAGTGTCGATTAAATTCTCGGTCAGTGCGCCGATAATGCCATTTTCACCGGCATAAACTGTGCCGATTTTGTCTGAATGCTTGCGAGCTGTTTCAATCACACCACAAGCGGAAGCGTTAATAACTGCGGTCACACCGCCCGATTGTGCATAAAAAGCGTTTTTCATATTGAGTTGTTCTGCTGTTTAATTGAGGTGGGTTTTATGGTTATTACAATAAGCAACTAAAACCCACTCTAACTGCTAGAAAGTATATCAGTTCGTTACAAATTCTTGCTTAAATATTCTATGGTCCGGTTTAATTATTTTGCTTATAAAACAGCCGTTTCAATTGGTAAAACTTCAGAAAAATCCACAATATTGACAAAACCAGGCACCTTTTTTGAGGCTTTTTTAGAACTTGGCTTGCTGATAGCAACAATGTGCTTGATATCAAATTGTTTGGCGGACTTTAAAACGTCTAAGGAGTCGTCAAAAAAGATGGTTCGCTCTTTATTCAGATTGTGCTCGACCGACAGCCGCGTCCAAAAGCCTTGTTCCTGCTTGGCAACGCCATAGTCGTGTGAGGAAATAATGTTGTCAAAGTAACCCTCTAACTGTACGATTGACATTTTAAGCTTGATGGTTTGTCGATGCGCGTTAGTGGCTAAGATGATTTTCTTATTGTTGGCTCTGGCCTCAACAAGGAAGTCTTTAGCGTGAGGCAATACTTGAATCAAATGAGAGATGTTTAGCTTAAGTTTGACAATATCCATGTCAAATTTGGCTTGCCAGTGATCTAGGCAATACCAGCTGAGTTTGCCCATTTCAGCGTTTAGTATAGGCATAATTCTGTCTTTAGCCTCTTGGTGACTGATATTGTGTTTCTCAGCATACACCAAAGGCAAATATTCTAGCCAAAAATGCAGGTCAAAATTCAGATCAAGCAGTGTGCCGTCTAAGTCCAGCAGAATGGTATCAATCTCTCGCCAACCAATGATGGCTTGTTCTTTATTTTCTGCGCCAAGTTGTGCCATTAGGGCCATCTTCAAGAATAATATCAAGTGCCATCAGTTCGTCCCGAATTTGATCCGACAAGGCAAAATTTTTCGTCGCTCTCGCGTTGTCTCTTTGGCGAATTTTGGAGTCAATTTCATCGTCCGAGAGAGTCACGCCTTGTTTTAGAAATACCTCTGCATCAACCTCAAGGATGCCAATGTGGCCACCGAGTTTTCGCAGAAGTTGCGCTAAAGCACCCGCTTGCTCTGGGTCTTTTTCGCGCTCGGTATTAATGTGTTTTGCAGCCTCGAAAAGAATGCTAAGGGCAATTGGTGTGTTGAAGTCATCATTCAGTGCGGCGTTAAAACGCTTCTCGTAGTCAAAGCGAATTGCCACCTCGTTCATTGCAGAATCACTGGCGCTTAATCCGCGCACAGTTGTGTAGAGGCGCGTCAGTGCTGTTTTTGCATTCGATAGATTTTTGTCGCTAAAGTTAAGCGGTGAGCGGTAATGACTGCTCATAATAAAATAACGCAATGATTCGCCGTCATACTTTTCTAACACACCGCGAATGGTGAAGAAGTTATTGAGCGATTTGCTCATTTTTTCGTCGTTAATTTTGACGAAGCCGACATGCATCCAAGTGTTGACGAACTTACAGCCATTGGCGCCTTCGGATTGTGCAATTTCGTTTTCATGATGCGGGAATGTTAAATCCATACCGCCCCCATGAAGATCAAAATGATTGCCTAGATGGTGGGTTGCCATTGCCGAGCATTCGATATGCCAGCCTGGACGCCCATCGCCCCAAGGCGATTCCCATTTCGGTTCATCTGGTTTGGCCATCTTCCACAAGACAAAATCCAAAGGGTCGTTTTTATCGCTTTCTACATCAACACGAGCTCCAGCCTCTAGATCATCAAGATTTTTTCCAGAAAGTTTGCCGTAACCTTCAAAATTTCTTACCGCGTAATACACATCGCCATTTTTTCCTTGATAAGCAATGCCTTTATTGATCAGGGTTTCAATCATATAAAACATTTGATCGATCGAGTCTGTGGCACGTGGCTCGACATCTGGCTCGAGTACGCCCAGTGCGCGTTCGTCTTCGTGCATAGCGTCAATAAAGTGCTGCGTTAGGGTGTAAATATCCTCTTTGTTTTCAATCGCACGTTTGATAATTTTATCGTCAATATCGGTGATATTTCTAACGTAATTAACTTTAGGAAAATTGCGTCGGAGATGTCTAGTAATGACATCAAACATCACCAAAACACGGGCATGACCCATATGACAATAATCGTAGACCGTCATGCCACAAACATAGATGCCGATACCCTCGGGATTGATCGGATGAAACTCTTCTTTTTTGTTCGTTAAGGTGTTGTATATCTTGAGCATAGCGACATTTTATACAAATATCAGTAAGTCGAGCGTCAAAGGCGCTAAAGCATTCAATTTGTATGGGTTTTAGGGCTCAAAGAAAGTCAAAAAATTGTATAATTATCGGGTTTTTCACATTAATTTAGGAGCTAACCATGAGCGTATTAGTAACACAACAAGCACCAGACTTTACAGCAACTGCTGTTTTAGCAAACGGCGCAATCGTAGAAGACTTTCAACTGTCTAGCCTGAAAGGCAAGAAGATCGTATTATTCTTCTACCCACTAGACTTTACATTTGTTTGTCCATCAGAAATTTTGGCACACCACCACCGTGTAGCTGCTTTTGCAGAGCGTGGTGTTGAATTGGTTGGTGTTTCAATCGACTCAAGATTTACTCACAACGCATGGCGCAACACGGCAATCAACGACGGCGGTATCGGCGCGATTGATTTCCCATTAGTTGCGGACATGGATCACTCAATCATGGAAGCGTACGGCGTTGTTCATCCAGACGGCATTGCTCTTAGAGCTTCTTTCCTGATTGATGAGAACTTCGATGTACGCCATCAAGTAGTGAACGACCTCCCTCTAGGCAGAAACGTTGACGAAATGTTGCGTATGGTTGACGCGTTAGAGTTCCACACAAGCCACGGCGAAGTTTGCCCAGCAGGTTGGACTAAGGGTGACGCCGGCATGGATGCATCGCCAGATGGTGTTGCGGCTTACTTGTCAGAAAACGCTGACAACCTATAAGTCGTTGAAATTTTGATAAAAAGGAAAGCTTGGCTTCCCTTTTTTGTCTCTGGAGTGGAAAAATGAAAATTTACGAATGCATTATTTGTGGCTGGATCTACGACGAGGCCAAGGGCGCTCCAAAAGAAGGTCTTGTAGCGGGAATGCGCTGGGAAGATGTGCCTGAAGATTGGGTTTGCCCTGATTGCGGAGCCAGTAAGGATCAGTTCGAGATGGTAGAGGTTTAAGTTAAAACCTTCCTAGCCTTAACAAGAATATTTTGCACTTGTCGTTCCATAATAATTATGTAGTGAAAACAAAAAATAATTCTCGTTAAAGTCCGTCTAGTAAAATGCACACACAGTTATTAATTCAGGATTAAGTCATGTCAAGCATATTAGTTTTACCGGGTGACGGTATTGGTAAGGAAATCATTGCACAAGCATTAAAAGTAATCAACTCATTAAATGCGAATGATAATTTAGGCATGGAACTTGTCGACGGCTTAATTGGCGGTAGTGCTTATGACGAAACGGGCTCACCATTACCGCAAGAGACATTAAAAGCAGCAAAAGAATGCGACTCTATCCTCCTTGGTGCCGTTGGTGGCTATCAGTGGGAGACCTTAGACAGGCCGCTTCGCCCAGAGCGTGGCTTGCTTGGCCTTAGAGCAGAGATGGATTTATTTTCCAATCTTCGTCCTGCGATTCTTTACCCGCAATTAGCAGCAGCTTCATCGCTGAAAGAAGAGATTGTCTCAGGCTTGGATTTGATGATTGTGCGCGAGTTGGTTGGCGGTATTTACTTTGGCGAGCCTCGTGGCATCGAAGTCAAAGATGGCCAACGTTTTGGCGTTAACTCGGCTACTTACTTCGAGTCAGAAATTGCTCGTATTGGCCATTCGGCGTTCCAAATTGCACAAAAAAGAGACAAACGTGTTTGTTCGGTTGATAAAGCCAATGTTCTTGAGGTTTGCGAACTGTGGCGTGAAGTGATGGAGGAGGTGTCTAAAGACTATCCAGATGTTGAGCTTTCGCACATATACGTTGACAATGCTGCAATGCAGCTCGTCAAAGCACCAAAACAATTTGACGTAATGGTGACAAGTAACCTATTTGGCGATGTGCTGTCAGACTGTGCCGCAATGCTGACAGGCTCGATTGGCATGCTGCCGTCAGCTTCACTTAACAAAGACAACTTCGGTATGTACGAGCCAATTCACGGCTCTGCGCCGGATATTGCTGGCAAAGACATTGCCAATCCATTGGCGACCATTCTTTCGGTTGCAATGATGTTGCGTTACTCGCTTAATCAGACGGACTTAGCAGACAAGATTGAAGCGGCAGTTAACACTGTGCTTGATCAAGGTTATCGCACTGGCGATATTGCTGCTGAAGGCGATACTATCGTGGGTACAGAAGAGATGGGTGACTTGGTGGTCGCTGCTCTTAAATAAGTTAATTTTGCCAATTTCTTTGTTGTCGGCATTCTTAAAAACAGTCATTTATAATTTATCAACTTCTTTTTTACGAATGCCTGACGCTTCGAAATAAATAAAATTAAGCTTATTTAACAATTACAGGTCGAAAAAAAGCGACATCCTTGCTGTTGAGTCCTTCAAAAGTAGTCGTTTATTGCTAACTATTTTCGCGGTTAATATGCTTGTGAAACGGCAAAGACAATAAAGAGAAACATAATAATTCCAAGCGGAACAAGCAATACTAGCGCTGTTAGTGCTTGATTACCCAGTGCCCTCCAAGCAGAAAAACCTTGGACTTGACCTAAGCAGTGCAGGCCAATCACGAGTGACCATACATACAAAATAACCTCAGCAATAGCGACGATACCAAACGCAACGTCACTTTGCACAGGCACCATTGAGTATGGGTCTGGAAATTTAAATAAGTCGGCGCCGTAGAACATAAACAAAGGGACATAGAGAGCAATGGTGGCAATGACCGGAATATAACTCCACGCATAAGCGGCGCGGATTTGCTCTTGAGTTGCTTTGCCGCCCAGCCATTTTCCCGTCCAACGAGTTAAAGCGCTCACTAGGTGCAAAATAATAATTACTATAAGCGGGGAGATAACGACAACAAATAAAAACACCCAGAGTAGCGATATGGCATACCCTAGATCACCTGCACTTGCCGCAGAAATACCATTCGCAACACCGGTAAGCGCAAATAACGCTAATACGAGATAAGTTGGGTTGGTGTCAACAATACGCTGAATGGTTGAGCGCGGTTGAAGCCAGATTGACTTGTACGGGTTGAAAGATGTGAACTGTTCGTTTTCCATTGTCTTCTCTCTGAGGTTTGATTTAGATATTATTCTACCATTGTGAACTACAATTTGTATAGAGATCTCCTCTCAACATAATGGCATTCTTTGTGGCGCAAGGCCAATATAAAACTTACTTGTTGTCAATAAAGCGCCATAAAAATAAGGCAGCAACCGTTCGATACGGTTGCCATTGATTTGAAATATCAATAATGTCGCTTATTTCTAAATCTTTATCGCTGCTTGAATAAAGTTGATTGATCGCCCTGATGATGCCAAGATCTTTGAATGGTAAAATGTCTGGCTCCAGTAGGTAGAATATGCCAAACATTTGCACCGTCCAAGGGCCGACGCCTTTAATGCTGGTTAACTCCGTAACAATGCCACCGTAGTCACGATTTTGCCAGTGAGAAGTGTCTTTGATTTTGTTGGTTTTAAAGTGCTCGGCAATATTAATGAAATACTGAGCCTTTTGATTGGAGAGCCCACACGCTCTTAATTTATCAAAGCCGGCTCCGAGTACGTTTGATGTTGTTATTTCGCCAACGACATCAATGATTCTAGCCCAAATGCTTGCCGCCGCTTTAACGGATATTTGTTGTGCCACAATCGAGCCTAAGAGGGACTCCATTGCATTTTCTCGTGCTGTTAAAACGTAGTCATTGTTATTTTTGATGACTTTCGCTAATTTTTCATCTTTATTGCAAAGATAATCAAGTGATTCGTGCCAATAATCGGGTTTTTTCATAAAAAATTGAAAATATAGTAAAAAATAGCTAAATATTCCCAAAAAATAGCCGATTTATGACAAAAAACAGCTTTTTTTTCAAAATAGTGCCAATTTAATGACTTAAATTGATTATTTCGGAAATTTCTCTCCTTATCTGCTGCTACAGTGATACTCAGTAGTTTATTGTATCTGTGTGTGTTGTTGATAAACATCGTCGTATAATC
>JBBWVR010000136.1:0-9339 GCA_050256315.1 Gammaproteobacteria bacterium
ACACTTTTTTTGAGATTGCTAATCCAAGCCTTGGTGTTGGCTCATTCGAGGGGGCAGCAACAAGTTGCCAAAATTTCCCTTGGGAGCGTTTGCCCTTCTGGAAAACGTGTGCGTAGTCACTAGCTTTAGTTATGCGCACACCTCGAGTGAGCGAGCAAATCATTTGATTATGCTGCTAGGCGTTTACGACCTTTTTTTCTGCGTGCATTGATGATAGCGCGACCGGATCGTGTTTTCATTCTGGCTCTGAAGCCATGAGTACGTTTACGTTTTAATACGCTAGGTTGGAAAGTTCTTTTCATAATGAATATCTGTCAGCAAAATCTTGCAATTTTACCATACTTGTTTCAGATATACATATTTGTTAAACTAAGCTTTCAGTGCCATAAAGGATTAAAAAAGGCTGAATCGATGGACATTGTATTTTGGCTTTGGTTGTTGAACGCACCTCAACTTGGTGTTAAGGCCTTTTACAACGCATTAAAAGTTTTCGAATCGCCACAAGCCGTCTTTGACGCCAATGTTTTATCTTTAAGATAAAGTGGAGTTTTTGCCGTGCCGGGATGGATCCACTCGCCCTTATCAATTGGGTCGCATGAATTATTAAAACAAGGCGCCGTATTAGCGAGAAATGGTGAGTACATACTGAATGAGCTGTCTTTTGAGTTAGAGCCTTGCATTCCCCTGATTAAACAGTACAATGGCGACAAAGATGTGGATAATGAAATCAGCGAACTATTAAAATTCCTGTCATGTGAAGTAATATCGGTGGATGAGCTAGTTGAAAAAAGCAAACTGAGTCCCCATGTAGTAAGCCAGATGTTACTAATGCTCGAGCTTTCTATATAGGGTGAGTTAGGTGGGTGTAGCAACTTTTGTATTAATTTGATGAGGTTTTATGACAAATAATATTCTTGATGTCTTGACTTTTATGTTCGACTTCTTATTTGAATCCTCTGAACAGGATTCCGCGCACGAGCTTGACGACGACCTTTTAAAGGCGCATTTGTCAGAAGCAGGGTTTGATGATGGGCGCATTGATAAAGCCCTTAATTGGTTAGAGAATATCGCTGCCTTGCAAGAAGGCAAACTTGATACTTTTGTCACCACTCACAATTCCGTACGAATTTACTCTGAAGCAGAACAAAGCAAGCTTAACGCCAAAGCGCGTGGTTTTATTATGTTCATGGAAAACATGGGCCAACTCAGCGCTGCTCAGCGTGAAATGGTGATCGAGCAGGTAATGACGCTGGAAGATTCAACGCTGTCAATGGACGACCTTAAATGGGTTGTGATGATGGTGATTGGCAACAGTGAAGAGGCTGCCATGCCAGCACAATGGTTGGAGTCCATCGTTTTTTATGATGACAACCCTTCCTTACACTAGACCGCAATATGTCTAAAAACCTGGTTATTGTCGAGTCACCGGCAAAGGCAAAAACAATTGAAAAGTTTCTTGGCAAAGATTATGTTGTCAAGTCGAGTATTGGCCATATTCGTGATATGCCCAAAAAAGACATGGGTATCGACCTTGAGAACAACTTTCAACCTACTTATGCCATTAGCAGTGACAAGAAAAAAGTCGTTGCCGATCTGAAGAAATCCGTTAAATCTGCCGAAAAGGTTTATCTCGCAACGGACGAGGACCGCGAAGGTGAGGCCATTGCTTGGCATTTAAAAGAGGCCTTATCATTGGCCGATGATACTCCACGAATAGTTTTTCACGAAATCACTAAAGGCGCCATTACTGAGGCGATTGCCAACCCGAGAACTATCGACTACCATCTTGTTGACGCACAACAAGCCAGACGAGTCATTGACCGCTTGGTGGGCTTTGAAATTTCGCCTGTCTTATGGCGCAAAATATCTGGCGCACGATCAGCCGGTCGAGTGCAATCACCCGTTGTTCGATTGGTTGTAGAAAGAGAGCGTGAAATCACAGCGCACGTGGCCAGTCGTAGCTTCAAGGCCAGGGCGACATTGCTGGATGAAGCGAACGAGTTGATTGAAGTTAAACTAAAGCAAGACTTTAGCTCCAAAGACGAGGCGATGGCATTTGCCCAAAGCCTTCTCGAGGCAAATTTGAGTGTTGCTTCAGTTGAAACTCGGCCTTCAAAGCGCTCGCCAAAGCCACCTTTTATTACCTCAACTTTGCAGCAAGAGGCCTCACAAAAACTAGGCTTTTCAGTCAAGCAAACCATGACAATTGCGCAGAACCTATATCGCGAAGGTTCAATCACTTATATGCGTACCGACTCGTTTAACCTCTCTGAGACAGCAATGACAGCCGCCAAAGAAGTTATCGAAACAAATCTAGGCGCAGAGTATTATCAAGAGCGTCGCTACAAAACAAAATCGGCAGGTGCGCAAGAAGCGCATGAGGCCATTAGGCCGACAGACCTGACCAAGCCAGGTATTCTGGGCTTAGACGATCAGGCGGCCAGACTTTATTCTTTGATATATAAGCGTACATTGGCCTCGCAAATGAGTGATGCTCAATTGCAAAAATCCAGAATTACTGTGGACGTATCAAATAGAGATGAGAGTTTTATTGCTGATGGCGAAGTGTTGTCATTTGCAGGATTTTTAGAAGTTTATGACTACATGGCGGCTGAGGATAAACTATTACCACAGCTCGACAAGGGCGACCCTTTGTCTCTGCTGGATTTCAACGCCAGAGAGTCTTTTTCTAGAGCCAAACCAAGATATACCGAAGCCTCTCTTGTTAAAGAAATCGAACAAATGGGTATTGGTCGGCCGTCAACTTTTGCGACCATGGTCACCACAGTGCAAGACAGGAATTATGTCACCAAAGAGACGCGTGATGGCGTCCAGAGGGAGTTTCAGTTAATTGAAATTGCCAATGGCATCGTATCGGATTGCACTCAATTTGAAATCACTGGCGCAGAAAAAAACAAACTGTTTCCAACCAATGTTGCCTATTTGTTGGTTGATTTTCTAGTGAAAAACTTTAGCAATATTATTGGTTATGAGTTCACCGTCAACCTTGAGAATAATTTTGATAAGATTGCCCAAGACAACAGCCCTTGGCAAGACGTTGTGCGTGATTTTTACGAGCCTTTTCATGCTCAAATTGAGCTAGCTAAAGACATCTCTAGGGATGAGACGCATGGCAAAAGGGACTTGGGTGAAGACCCGGTCAGCGGCAAACCAGTCAGTGTACGCTTTGGTCGTTACGGCGCTTATGCGCAAATTGGCCACCAGGACGACGAGGAAAAACCAACGTTTTCCTCACTAAGAACCGGCCAAGATATTGAAACCATTACTCTTGATCAGGCGATTGAACTTTTCAAAATGCCAAGAACGGTCGGCGAGACGGCCGATGGCGAAACGATTAAAGCGAATTATGGGCGTTTCGGTCCTTATATTCAGTATGGAAAAAAGTATGTGTCTTTAAAAGAAGTTAGCCCGGAAGAGGTTGACCTTGTAACCGCATTGGAGCTCATTGCCGCCAAAGAAAAAGCTGACGCTGAGCGCCTTATTAAGGCTTTTGAGGGCTCAGAAATTCAAATTCTAAATGGACGCTTTGGGCCTTACGTTTGGAATGGAAAAAAACGCGGAAAAGGTCAAAAGAACGTTACTATTGCAAAAGTATTTGGTGATAAAGCTCCTGCTGATCTTACTCTAGAAGAGTGTGAGAAGGCTATTGCGGGCAAGACCAAAGCCAAAGCTAAAGCAAAGAAAGGCAAAAAGAAAGCGACCCCTAAAAAAGCTAAGTCCTAATCGAGCGAGATCACTGCTTGATTTTTACTGACTTCTGAGAAGATTTCTTAATCTTCAGTACACGTACTATTAGTATAATTAGCACATGACGAAAATAAAAATCTGCGGATTTACCAATGCAGAAGTTGCTAGAGCGGCAGTATTCGCTGGTGTTGATGCTATTGGCTTGGTTTTTTACAGCCCATCACCGCGAAATGTGAGCATCGATGTTGCTTGTGAAATTGTGGCCGCATTGCCACCATTCGTTAATCGCGTGGGCTTGTTTGTTAATGCCAATCCAAGTCAAATTGACGAAGTATTATGTGCAGTACCACTTGACACTCTACAGTTTCATGGCGATGAGACGCCGCTCGACTGTGCTCAGTACCATATGCCTTTTTATAAGGCCGTTCGCGTCACTAAGACAACAGATCTTCAGCAAGTTGCATCTGATTATTCAGCAGCGAGTGCGCTGTTATTGGACGCATTTAACCCAACAACATACGGTGGTACGGGCAAGTCCTTTGATTGGTCGTTGGCAAAGGTTGATATTGACCTGCCAGTTATTTTGGCTGGTGGCTTAACTGAAAACAATGTGATTGAGGCGATTGCACAAGTCAACCCTTATGCTGTCGATACTTCAAGTGGCGTTGAAAGTACAAAAGGTGTTAAAGATATTGATAAAATAAGACGTTTTATTAGCAAGGTTCGCCCGTGAGTTATAATCTACCTGATGACAAAGGTCATTTCGCCCAATATGGCGGTGTTTTTATTGCTGAGACGCTGATGACGGCGGTTACTGAACTTAAAGAGGCGTACGAAAAATATAAAGATGACGCTGATTTTTTAGCGGAATTCGAGGATGATTTAAAAAATTATGTTGGCCGTGAAAGCCCGCTTTATCACGCAAAAAATCTAAGCGCTAAATTAGGCGGTGCGCAAATTTATTTAAAGCGTGAAGACTTAAATCACACCGGTGCTCACAAAATTAACAACACCATTGGTCAGGCACTGTTGGCGAGCCGCATGGGAAAAACACGAATTATTGCCGAAACAGGCGCAGGTCAGCACGGTGTTGCTACAGCGACAGTTGCTGCTAGACTGGGTTTGGAGTGTGTGGTTTACATGGGTGAAGTGGATGTCGCCCGCCAAGCGCTTAATGTGTATCGTATGAAGCTGTTGGGTGCTACTGTAATCCCAGTGACATCCGGTTCAAAAACACTTAAGGATGCGCTGAACGAGGCAATGCGTGACTGGGTAACCAATATTGACGATACTTTTTATATTATTGGCACGGTTGCGGGTCCACATCCATACCCAGTGATGGTTAGGGACTTTCAAACGGTCATTGGTAAAGAGGCCAAAAGACAATTTGCCGATCAAGCGGGCGGTTTGCCAGATGCTTTGATTGCCTGTGTTGGCGGCGGCTCTAACGCTATCGGCCTATTCCATCCATTTATTGACGATTCATCGGTAGAAATTTACGGCGTTGAGGCGGCGGGTCACGGCATTGAAAAAGGCCCTACGGCACATGCAGCACCGCTATGTGCAGGCAGCGTTGGCGTGTTACACGGGAATAGAACTTACCTTTTGGAAGATGAGGATGGCCAGATTATCGAAGGCCACTCAGTCTCAGCAGGACTGGACTATCCTGGTGTTGGGCCAGAACACGCCTATTTGAAAGACACTGGTAGAGCGCAATATGTCTCAATTACTGACAAAGAAGCTCTAGCGGCCTTTCACACCCTGACAGAGGTTGAGGGTATTCTGCCGGCTCTGGAATCTTCGCATGCCGTTGCTTACGGCATCAAATTAGCACAACAGTGGTCAAACGAAAAAACAATCATCATTAATCTTTCTGGTCGCGGTGACAAAGACATTCATACTATCGCTGAAATCGAAGGCATCGAATTCTAGAGGTTAATTTTCACAATTACTGCGTCAGTTGTCATACTCACAGCCTCATGTATGCGAAATATACTTCGGCTTTTGCGCGCTGTCTCCTTAAGTTAAAGGAGGCTACCACTTTAAAACAACACCCTTATTTCATTAGTTTGGATTACCGCTCTCCGCTGATTATATTGTGTCATAATGGACGCATTTGATTTAGTACTGTAACGGCCATTGGGGGAGAGAAGTGGAAAAAAAATTATTTAATTTAAAAGATAGGGCTGGGGTTTTCTCTATTTATTTGGTTATTTTATTTGTTAATGCCTTTGTTGATCTGGGTCACAAAACAGTAATTATCAGTACGGTATACAAACTCAGTGGTGAGGGGATGCTTTTTAATGAGACCCAGCAACTGTTATTAACAGCGCTTGTCAGTGGCTTAATCCTCTTGCCTTTTGTGATGCTGTTTACAGTCTCTGGTCATCTGTCTGATAGATTCGCAAAACCCAGTATTATGCGCTGGGCCGCTTTCGGAGCAGTGCTCATTACCCTTGGTATCGCTTACTCCTATCATCAGGGTGAATATTATATGGCATTCGGCTTTACCTTTCTTTTGGCCACACAGAGCGCTATTTATTCGCCTGCCAAATATGGCTATATTAGAGAGTGTTTGGGCGAAAAAGGTCTCAGCGTGGGCAATGCCTACCTAATGGCTACAACCCTTACCTCCATTTTATTAGGCACAGTGTTTTTCGCCGCTTTGTTTGAGTCGTACCTGGGTGATGCCACTTACGAAACGCCAGGTGATATTTTGCAACTTGTCTCTAATCTTGCGTGGTTGTTAGTTGGTTTATCCACATTAGAATTGATATGCACATTTGGCTTGAAGTTCTACGCCACTAAATACTCAAAAGTGAAACTTGCAATGGGCAAATGGCTGGCTGGTGGGTATCTGAGGGAGAACGTGCGTGCTATGAGAGAAAATCAGGTAACTTGGTATGCGATTTTGGGAACGGCAGTTTTTTGGGGTATTTCTCAAAACTTGTTGGTCGTTTTCCAAGTGCATGCCAAAGTCAATTTGCATATTGAAAGCGTGCTCTTAGTGCAAGCCATGTTGGCGCTTTCGGTGATCGGCATTATTTCAGGTTCTTTTGTTTCAGGCAGGGGCGCGCAAAAAGCCATTAAGGTTAACAATGTTTGGTACGGTGCAATAATTATTATTGTCTGTTCGATGGCAATGCCAGCTTTTTCCGTGCCAGCATTTTTCACCGAAACCATGTTTGGTCCGGTGGTTTTGGGCACGCCTTTGTCTTTAGGTCTTGTGTTAACGGCAACCTCAATCTTTGTTTTTGGCTTCGGCGCAGGAATGATGATTGTGCCACTCAACGCGCTCATTCAAAGCAGTGCCGCGCCTGATAAGTTGGGCAGTGTTATTGCTGGTAAGAACTGGATTCAAAATATTGCGATGATAGGCCTGTTGTGCATCACCTCAGGATCGACGTATCTTGCCGTAAGTAGTGAATATATACTCTACTTCAACGCAGTCATTGCGTTGGTTGGTTTTACTGTTGTGCTGAAAAAGCTAAAGTCAATCTACTAAAACTGTGAGAAGGTTTTTAGCAAGGCTCATTTTTGGGATGCGCTATCGTTTGACCATAACTGGTGTAGAGCAGGTGCCAAAGAGTGGCCCTGTTTTACTTTTGGGTAACCATATATCCTGGATCGACTTTATCTTTCTTCAGTGGGCTATGCCAAGAACTATCTGCTTTGTTATGCATGCGGAATATTATGATTGGCCCGTGTTAAGGTCTATTCTTAAGTGGTTCAGTGTGATTAGCATCCAACCTATGAGCAGCAGAGGTGCCATAAGAAATATTGTCACTGCATTAGAAAACAACAAGGCGATTGGTCTTTTTCCAGAGGGCTTTATTTCGGTCAATGGAGAGTTTTCTCCGCTGATGCGTGGCTTCGAAAAAATCTTAAAAGAAACTGATGCAGAGGTAACCGTGGTACCTTTTGCGATTAACAACATGTGGGGTGATATATTATCATTAGCACCAAGAAGCGTTAGAAAGCAACAGAAATTTTCCCTAAGAAGGCCAGTAGAAATTCACTTTGGCGCTAGCTTGAGTTCAAGCGCAAATCGCGTTGAGGTTGCCGAGGCTATTTCTCAAATGCTCAAATAAGCGCCTTAGAACATATCGAGTTAGTCGATAATCTTATTGTTTTTTTTCGCTTGAGTTAACAATACTGCAGGAGTATTATTCGATTTTTTATCCTTTTAGCAAGGTAAATAGTATTCCTATTTCATTACTTTAACTTATGCTCGATACTAATAGAACAAAAAGGCGTGGTGGCCGTGCTGCGAGAATAGCACACAGGCAGGCTGCAGATAAAATTCAAGCACCAAGATTTATGTCACGCAATATTCCTTGTTACGATCTTCTGCGTGAGGAAGAACTTGTACGTATTGAAGAGCATGCAGACTGGATTCTTCAAGAAGTTGGTATTGAGTTTTGGGGTGATGATGAAGCGATTGCACTGTTTAAAGACGCTGGCGCATCTGTTGATGGTAATCGAGTTCGTTTTGACAAAGGCCTTGCAAAGTCATTATGCGCAACAGCGCCGAAAGAATTTGATATGCTTGCACGTAACCCCGAGAGATCAACTACTTTTGGTGGCAATCGGCTTATTTTTGCCCCGGCTTACGGACCGCCTTTTGTCTACGACCTAAAAGGAGGTAGGCGCCAAGGCTCTATTCGAGATTTTCAGAATTTTGTCAAACTCACTTATATGACACCATGGCTCCATCACCAGAGCGGTACTATTTGTGAGCCAACGGATATTGCCGTTAACAAGCGCCATTTGGACATGGTCTACGCCCACATAAAGTATTCTGATAAGCCTTTTATGGGTTCTGTTACTGCGAGCGAGCGAGCGGAGGACTCCATTGCCATGGCGAAGATTGTATTTGGTGAAGGCATTGTGGAAAACAATTGCGTCATTCAGGGCAATATCAATGTTAATTCGCCGTTGGTTTATGACAATGTCATGTCAGGGGCGCTTAAAGCCTACGCTAGGGCCAATCAAGGCGTTGTTATTTCTCCCTTTATTTTAGGCGGCGCAATGTCGCCAGTCACGATGCCTGGGGCAATTGCCCAAGCACACGCCGAAACCTTAGTCGGTATTGCATTAACGCAATTGGTGCGAGCGGGTTCGCCGGTTGTCTACGGTAATTTTTTAACAACGATGGACCTTAAGTCCGGCGCACCGACCTTTGGTACGCCTGAGTCAACATTGGCTGGTATGGCCGTTGGCCAATTGGCGCGCAGATTGGGCCTGCCATTTCGATGTGGTGGGCATTACACCGCCTCTAAGGTAACAGATGCACAATCCATGCAGGAGTCAGCAGACTCGATGCTTTCAGGGTTTTTGGCGGGCGCTAATTTTATTCATCAGTCTGCGGGCTGGTTGGAAGGCGGGCTGGTTATTGGTTATGAGAAATTTATTCTTGATTCAGATCGCTTGGGCATGCTGCATCGTACTGCACAAGGTTTAACAATAGACGACATCTCCTTGGCAAAAAGTGCGTTTATTGAGAACTCACCAGGGGAGAATTTTTTGGGCACTGAGCACACAGAGCAAAACTTTGAAACGGCAAATTTCCGCTCTGAAATGCCCGACAATAATTCCTTTGAACAGTGGTCAGAAGATGGCTCTAAAGAC
>JBBWVR010000137.1:0-4573 GCA_050256315.1 Gammaproteobacteria bacterium
TCGGAATGCAAAAGAGTTTTACGTCGGTAGTTCTATTCAATTTCGGATCCCCAATGTCAGTAAACAACAGGCTCGTAATTTTAGTGAAGATAATCGGCAACTTGGCGTTGAGGTTAAGTGGTTTGGTAGTGACAATCCAAGTGGCTTTACCAGTAATCATAAAAGCTGGCAGTATGTTGAGCGCCAAAAACTAGACCAATCGGATCGTATATTATCAGGGCTGTTCGATTTGAGACTACCGCTGACATTTTCAAAAAAAGATTGCAGTTTATTGGCTGATATTGTTGCTGATTGTGCTGAAAGGGTTGCAATTAATTTACATGAGTAATTATCAAGTAAAACCTAAGTTGGGCATCATTGGTGGTATGGGTCCTGAGGCCACCGTACTGCTGATGTCTCGCATAATAGCTTTAACAGAAGCGAGCGATGATTGTGATCACATTCCAATGCTTGTGGATAACAACACTCAAGTGCCCTCAAGAATTAAAGCCATTATTGAAAAGACGGGTGACGATCCTAGCAATACACTGATCACGATGGCTAAAGAGTTAGAAGGGAATGGCGCCAAAATGCTTGCCATGCCGTGTAATACAGCTCATTATTATGCCTCCACTATTCAAGAGGCTGTCAATATTCCCTTGTTAAATATGATTACCCTGACTACCGAAGCGCTTTCTTTGAAATGTGTAGACAATACGATAATTGGTATTTTGGGTTCACCAGCGATTGAATTAACTGAAATTTACGACAACGCTTTTTCATCTCATAATTTGCAGGCGATATACCCTGAAAATCAACAGCGCATGTTAAACGCCATACAACTTATTAAGAAAAACGCAGCAAGCTCTGAAGCTCGCCAATTGTTTCAGGATACAGCTCAACAATTGGTGCACGGAGGCGCCGAAAGAGTGGTTATTGCTTGTTCTGAGTTCTCGTTGATATCAGACTGCCTATCCAGCGTTTGCCCAGTGATCGACTCTGTTGATGTTTTGGCACAAGCAGTTGTTGACTTTGCGAATTAAGTCGATTAATTAATGGTTACTTACCCAATGGAGTGAATTTAATGAGCATAGAATATATAAAGAAAGCACCTCGTTCTGAGGAGATTTTAGACCCCCTGCTGAGTCAACGTGTTAGAGAAATGTTAGGTGAGATAAGAGGTAGCGGCGAAGAGGCAGTGAAACGTTATTCAAATCAATTGGATTCGTGGGAAGGTGACATAGTTGTAACAAGAGACGCGATTTTATTTGCAAGAGAGAAGCTATCTCAAAAGGTAAAAGATGATATATGTTTTGCGCATGACAATATAACGTGTTTTGCCGAAGCCCAAAAGAACACCATATCAGAGTTTTGTCTGGAAATTACACCTGGCTTTGAAGTTGGGCAGAAGAACATCCCAGTTTCAAGCGCTGGTTGTTATGTTCCTGGAGGTAGGTATAGTCATATTGCTTCAGCATTAATGACCGTTACCACTGCAAGAGTTGCGGGTGTGCGTAATATTATTGCTTGTTCACCTCCAAAATCTGCAGTGGGTATTTCTGACGAAGTGCTCTTTGCACTAGATCTTTGTGGGGCGAACACAATTCTTAATTTAGGAGGAGTTCAGGGCATTGCAGCAATGGCTTATGGGCTTTTTGGGGTGTCGAAAGCCGATATTTTAGTGGGCCCAGGAAACCAATATGTTGCAGAAGCAAAAAGACAATTATTTGGTCAAATTGGTATTGATATGTTTGCGGGACCAACCGATTCCCTTGTAATAGCGGACAGCACTGCTGACCCACTATTTGTTGCAACCGACCTTATTGGTCAAGCTGAGCACGGTTACAACTCACCAGTATGGCTTGTTACAAACGATAGAAAATTAGCCAATAAAGTGTTGGAGCTAGCACCCACTTTAATCGCCGAATTACCTGAAAACAATGCTAAGAATGCTGGATTGGCTTGGCAAAATTATGCCGAAGTGATCCTGTGTGATAGTCGAGAAGAAATGGCTGACGTAGCTGATGATTACGCGCCCGAGCATTTACATGTTCAAGCAAGTGATCTTGATTGGTGGCTGCAAAGGCTGAAATCATATGGGTCTTTATTTTTGGGCGAGGAGACAACCGTGCCCTATGGCGATAAAGCAGCCGGTCCGAATCACGTCCTTCCAACCTCAGGTGCGGCAAAATACACCGGTGGTCTTTCGGTGCATAAATACATGAAAACAGTGACATGGCAAAGGTCAACCAAGGCAGGTTCAAAAGATATTGCATTGGCTACAGCAAGAATTTCAAGACTGGAGGGCATGGAAGGGCACGCCAAGTCGGCTGATGTTCGCCTAGCAAAATATTTTCCAGATGAAAGCTTTGAATTGGGTGATTAAGTTATTTACACTCTAACGAAGGCAATGGGGTGGCTTGTTTGGCCAGGACCTCTATCTGTATATAATACAAAATAATTATGATAAGACATTCAAGTATCTATTTCCGAGAAAATCTGAATTACGAAACCATAATGTTGTTATGAAGAAACATGCGTAAAGATACCAAAAAAGTTACCTTGGTTGCTGGTGGTGCGATAGGCGCTGGTCGAGAAAATGGTTTGGCGGATATTTGAGCAATACACCCAGTTAAAAACTATATAGTCAAACTTGAGTCGTGTTGAGGTGCTTTATTAAGGTCAATTAAGTTATTCTTGCCTAGTTAAAACGTCAGTCAATTTGTACGAACTAGGCTTTCAAAATCTTCTCGATTGTGATAACCACCGCAAAGTTGCCTATAACCCGTAAGTGATGCGCGCCCATGCAATAGGCGCCAGTTATCAAAAGTCAATATAGTGCCGGGGTTCAGGCAGTACTGAAATTGACGTTGTTGTTGGTGCGCCAGACGATAAAAAATACCATAAGCCCTATAAAAACGCTCCATTTCATTATCTGGCAGTCTGAAGGGCGCTCGGTCATGGTTATTGAAACTAACTTGCAACACTTCTCCATCGCTATTTGTACGAAAGACTGGTCTGTGTGTTTGCAGATGAATATCTTCGCCAATATAGCGCCCAGGCACTTGAACGTTGCAAAGTGTCTCAAACGCCTGAGGCTGTTTTTGCTGCATTTCATTTGCTATGGCTAATCCATCGATAAATTGGTTGTGACCGCCGATTGCCTCTCTCTGTAAGCAGTGGAGAGTTTGAAGTCCTGGTGCATCGTGAACGTAGGTGCCGTCAGTGTGTGGTTCGATCTCCAAGGATGTGTAGGCCGTGTCCTCATGGTTGGCGGTTTTGTTATCCCAAACACTGAATGTGCCAAAAATAGAATTTCTTATATAGGCAATTTTCTCCATCATTGCTTTAGTTGCTTCTGGTGTGGCAGGGGAGTCGTGAACCAACACAAAACCAATTCTCTGGATGTGATTGAGCCAAGTTGCAACACCGCCATCATCTTTCATTAGAGAGTTATAAGACATTTCCGGTAAGATTTTAATGTCGCTTGAACTGTGCCATATTTCAGCAGACCCTAATGGTTTAGGTTGGGGTGGTTCTGGTAGAGCCATTGATTCAAGTAGTGTGACTGAAAGAGTGCTTTGGTTTTGGTCAGTCCACTTGATGTGAATGCGCTCATGATCTTCATCAAGAAAAACTTTGTCAACAGTGTTATTAAAAGGGGTGCTGAGAATGTCAACTTGGCGCTGAAGGGTTGTAGGATGCAAATCTTTTTGGCTCTCGCTATGATCCCTTAGCCATTGCCATGGGTAGTCACTGGTTGCGCCATTATTCCACTGAATTCTTAAGCATTTTCTTTTCTTTTCTATTGAGTGTATTGCCATTAAGATTACCGGTTAAATAGAATAACAGCTGAAAATTTTATCACTTGCATTGGGCGTGCTGTTAAGAACAAAAATAAAATATAATAAAACAATTGCTAAATGACGGAGTTGCTTTGAATAAATTCCAAATAGAGGCGTTATGAAAAAGACACTTAAAAAAGCGGATTTCAAAATAGCGAAAGCAGGTTATGTTGCGAACGAGCCTCAGCTATCGTCTTCTTTGCATGCTAATTGCTACACTGAGGAGAAATATTTAGCTGTAGAACGGCACGCGATTTTTCAAAATACCTGGCAATGGGCCTGCCACAAAGAAAAACTACGCGAAGCTGGTAGTTATTACGTGAAAGACATTATAGGTCATAGTATTTTACTACTACGCAATGGAGACGGTGACTTGCGTGCTTTTTATAACGTCTGTCAACATCGTGCCCACGAACTACTACAAGGCGAAGGTAAAACGCAAATGATCGTTTGTCCTTACCATGCTTGGTGCTATGATCTTGATGGCGGCCTTCGTAGCGCTCGCCATACTGAGCACCTTGAGGAATTTGATCAAAGTGAAATTTGCTTAAGTAAGGTGCAAGTTGAAGAATTTTGCGGTTTTATTTACGTTAATCTTGATCTTGATGCGGTGCCATTGACAGAGCAATCTGGGGACTTGGCAAAAGAAATTGGGGAATTTGCGCCAGATGTGAATGCATTGACCTTTGCCCATCGTTTGACATTTGATATTAAATCTAACTGGAAAAATATCGTGGATAATTTTCTCG
>JBBWVR010000138.1:0-2460 GCA_050256315.1 Gammaproteobacteria bacterium
AGAAATCCGCGCTATCCTTACAAGCCCGATATTCCACTGACCGTCCTTATTAACCCAGTCATTACCTTTTTATCGAATGAAAAATTGTCCGTTTATGAGGGTTGCTTGTCAGTGCCCAATGTGAGGGGTGAGGTTGAGCGCTGCCCTGAAATTCGAGTGCAGGCATTGGATAGAGAGGGCGGTGAAATTGACATCATTGTCAATGGCATTACAGCAGGTACTTTTCAACACGAACTCGACCATTTAGATGGTGTTGTTTTTATAGACAAAGTAAAAGATTCAACAACCTTGTGCACTCTGAAAGAGTTTGCACGGTTTCATGAAAATAAGTTTCGTGATACCGTTAAGCAGATAGTTGCCCATTATGGCAGTTAGCACTCAAGATCATAATTTCAAGTTAAAAAACTCAATGGATCGAGGAGGGGGCGTTATTTCGAAAAAACCTTTTAGCGCGGGCGAAGTAGTCATGCGGGGTGCTATTGATGAAATTTTAAGTGTTAATACAGTCCACACGTCTCAAATTGGTGAGAATGCTTATGTAAACCCCATTGGTTTGATGGCATTTGTTAACCATTGCTGCAATCCGAATTGTGGCATTCAAGTCAATGAAGCTGGCGCTCATGATTACGTTGCCATGCGTAATATAAGTACTGGGGATGAAATTACCTTTGATTATGCAATGCAAAACTATTGTGTTGATCATTTCCCTAGTCAGTGCCTTTGCGGTGCCGAAGACTGTCGTGGAGAAATTGGTGGTTGGCAGAGTTTACCACAAGATAAAAAAGAACAATACCAAGGGTTTGTTGCGCCTTACTTGCTTGAATTAGACGCCAAGCACTCTCTCTAAAGATTATTGGTGGTGAGAGGTAAAAGTCGTTATTATGTGTCCTTGATTATTTATTTGGAGAGAAGTCGATGAAAACAAAAGCAGCAGTCGCCTGGGCGGCAAAACAACCACTATCGATTGAAGAGATTGATATTATGGGGCCAAAGGCGGGCGAAGTATTACTAAAAGTGCATGCCTCTGGCGTTTGTCATACCGATGCCTTCACCCTTTCTGGTGAAGATCCTGAGGCCTCGTTTCCTTGCGTATTAGGCCATGAAGGCGGTTGTGAGGTTGTTGAGCTGGGTGCTGGTGTTAAAAGCCTCAAAGTCGGCGATCATGTAATCCCTTTATATATTCCTGAGTGTGGTGAATGTGAGTACTGCCTTTCAACTAAATCAAACTTATGCCAATCGATTGCTGGCACGGTTTGGACGGGTTATATGCCTGACGGCACGCGTCGTTTTTCACACAAAGGTAAGGATATTTTCCATTATATGGGCTGTTCGACGTTTTCTGAATACACAGTTGTTCCAGAAATTGCTTTGGCAAAAATTAACCCTGCAGCACCGCTTGATAAGGCCTGCTTGTTGGGTTGTGGTGTGACCACGGGTATTGGTGCGGTTTTAAATACTGCTAAGGTCGAAGCGGGTTCAACAGTCGCTGTTTTTGGTTTGGGTGGCATTGGTCTTTCTTGTATTCAAGGGGCGGTTATGGCGGGCGCAGAGCGCATTATTGCCATCGATATTAATCCTGATAAATTCGAATTTGCTCGCCAATTAGGGGCGACAGATTTTGTTAATCCGAATGACGTTAACGGCTCTTTTGTTGAATATATGCAAGACACCTACAATGGCGGCCCTGATTACTCGTTTGAGTGTATTGGCAATACCCATGTCATGCGCGATGCTTTAGAGTGTACCCACATGGGTTGGGGTGTTTCAACGGTGATCGGAGTGGCTGGCGCAGGACAAACAATTGAAACAAGGCCGTTTAATTTGGTGGTTGGCAGAACTTGGAAGGGTACAGCCTTTGGTGGAGTTAAAGGTCGAACGGAGCTCCCCGGCTATGTTGATCGTTATATGAGTGGTGAAATTGAGCTGGATTCGCTGGTAACGCACACCATGCCATTAGAGGATATCAACAGAGCATTTGATTTGATGCACAGCGGCGAGAGTATTCGTTCGGTAATTATTTTCTAGTTACAAGGGCATCTAATGAAATTAATTGAATCCATTAAAGAATTCTCTGGTTATCTAAATCGTTACGAACACGAATCCAGTGCTTGCAATTGCTCGATGACTTTTTCGGTGTTTTTGCCGCAAGAAGCTGAGAATGAAAAAGTGCCAACATTGTATTGGTTGTCAGGCCTTACTTGTACTGATGACAATGTACGTACCAAGGCAGGGATGCAGCGCTACGCCGCTGAGCACGGTATTGCTTTGGTGTTTCCAGATACCAGCCCGAGAGGCGATGGCATAGCGGATGTTGCTGAACGTTATGACTTAGGAAAGGGCGCAGGCTTTTACGTCAATGCTACTGAGGGTGAGTGGGCTAAGCACTACCAAATGTACGATTACGTGATCAGTGAATTGCCAAGTTTGTTAGAGGAAAATCTACCTTTAAAACTAGGTGTT
>JBBWVR010000139.1:0-23546 GCA_050256315.1 Gammaproteobacteria bacterium
AACACTTAGCAATCAAAACTTAGCGGTATTTGAAGAGTTATTATTAGATTTTCAAAAAGAGCATGAAGTCGACACCTTTAAAATTGCCGCTGCATTAGCATTGATGGCACAAGGCATTGAACCACTACTGCTTGACGAAAAAGCCTTTAAGCAAGCGGAATTTGGCGCAACTAGCGGCAAGAAAATCACTGTTGACATTGAAGCATCTCCTTTAAAGGACAACCCTCAAGTGCCAATGCGACGTTATAGAATTGCGCTTGGCAATAGAGACAAAATCAAGCCGGGTAACATTCTTGGTGCAATTGCCAATGAGGCCGAAATCTCAAGTCAATTCATTGGCTCTATTCAAATCTTCCAAGACTTTACCACGGTTGATTTGCCAGACGAAATGCCAAAAGAAACGCTTGAAGTTTTGAGAAATGTGCGTGTTTTTGATAAAAAGCTCAACATAGAAGAGCTCACTAGCAAAAACAACACTGCCACCGCTAAAGAGCAGTCTGATAACTTCAGAGGCGGCTTCTCCGACAGAAAAGACAGAGGTAAGCCACGTCGTAATCGAGACAGGGATAGAGATCGTAAGTTCACTAAACGCAAACCCAAGCGCTAAGATAGAAATCTGAGTTTTAATCAATTAAGTTTCTTTAATTGTTATTCTTAGGTAAAATCATATCTGCTGGTTAATATTCAGCTAATTTTTTTGCGTGTTGTTGATTGATAAGTTATCGGTGTCACAGTGAAGTAGTTAGATTGTATCTTTTCCAAGTTTTTTTATTTTTAGGAGACGAAATGTCTACAACAACAGGTAAAGTCAAATGGTTTGACGCGAAAAAAGGTTTTGGTTTCATTGAGCAAGAGAGTGGTGACGATGTATTCGTTCACTTCCGTGCTATTCAAGGTGATGGCTACAAATCTTTAGTCGAAGGTCAAGAAGTAGAATTTGAACTTGAAGATGGTGCTAAAGGCCCTCAAGCTGCTAACGTTATTCCTCAGTAATAACTCCAGTACAAAATTCAAAAAAAAACACCGCTTCCGAGCGGTGTTTTTTTTCGCCCATCGATAATTAATCAGCCAATTCTTTTGGCTCGATATCACTCGTCAATGCTTTATAGCACAGCGACAGTAACGCTACTTCCACTGCGTATACGTATATTGACAAGGCAAACGCTATGTAATCGAAAAATGCAAAGACAAATCCTAGAGCAACTATCAACTCAATACCTTTGCTCGCCAACCAAGGTATTAAAATCAGCAACACCAGCAACCTTAGAGTGAATCGCCTGGTCAGTAACCAAGAACCTTTGATGCCAATACTTTTACCGACAGCAGCGGCAGGTAGCGCCAAAAGCACTCTTGGAAAGGCGACAACCAGTGCTGCAATAACAATACCAATAAGACTAAACAGGACAAATGCTGTGATATTTCCAGCCATCATTTGAGTGCCTTCGAGAAGTAGCGGTAACAGAAAAAACATTGGCGGCAACAAAGCCAATAGGAAAGCCAAGGTAATCGCAATAGACCAACCAAGAAACCGATTCTCCTCCACTCCCCATCGAAACATCTTTGGCGGCCTCACGGTCTTTTCTGGCAATATAAACATTTGGTGCCAACCCACAATCATCATAACAGTGAAGGCAACAATGACGCAAAGTGTTAGAATAAAAGCACCTATTATTAGTGGCTCGCTTACTGATTCAAAAATTGCTTGCTCAATGAATGCTGACTCCACCATCCACAAGCCAAATGTCAGTAATGAAATGATGCCGATTAATGGAATCGACAACTTAATACAGCTCAGTGCGTGAGTCCATGGCAGCTTTACAGCTTCAATAAAAATAGAGTCAATCGACAACTTGTTTATTTGTTTATCTGATTGCATAAGTGACCTCTAAATGTAGGACAAACCAGTCTATATCATACACCGCCTCAGCTTATAATTGTGGCATGGATACATTTTATTGGTACGACTACGAGACTACTGGCATATCACCCCGAGTAGATCGTATTACACAGTTTGCCGGCATTCGCACAGATGCCAATCTGAATATTCTTGACGAGCAGATGTACTACTGTAAGCCAACCCATGACTGCCTGCCAAGCCCATATGCTGTTTCTGTAACTGGCATTACCCCGCAACACTGCGAAAAGCACGGCCTGATTGAACACGAATTCTTAAAGAAAATACATGCTCAATTTTCCCAGCCAAGCACTTGTATCGTTGGTTATAACAGCATACGTTTCGATGACGAATTTAGTCGTTATGGTTTTTTCCGAAATTTTATCGAACCTTATGGCTGGCACTGGCAAAACAGTAACACAAGGTGGGATATTCTCGATGTTGTCCGGCTTGCTTATGCGTTAAAGAAGGACGCAAGCCTTAATTGGGTGACCAGTGAAAGTGGTCAGCCGATTTTTAAGCTTGATCGATTATCGATTGCAAATGGCATTGAGCATTCGGATGCGCATGATGCTCTTGCTGATGTTCGCGCAACCATTGCTTTAGCAAAGATTATTAAAGAAAAACAGCCACAGTTGTTTGATTACGCTTTTAGCCTTAAAGATAAAAAAGTGGTGGCAAAAAAAATAGAACTCTTCACGCCTATGCTGCATACCTCTGGCATGTATGCTGCCAATTTATCTTGCACAAGACTCACAACTGCACTCGCTTATCACCCTGAGTATGCCGATCGAGCAATTGTCTTTAATTTAGATCAAGACCCTTCCATTCTACTTGAGCTGACTACTGAAGAACTAAAAACACTGCTATTCACCAAGCAATCCGAACTGCCAGAAGGTGTTGAGCGATTACACTTAAAAGAACTGATTTTCAATAAAAGCCCAATGTTTGTGCCAAATGTACAGAAATTGGAGCCTAAAATTATCGAACAGCTGGAAATTGATATGGATCAGTGTTTCAAGCGTTTAGACTTTATTCAAAATCACCAAAACGAAATTCAAGAAGTTGTGCGAGCCATCTACCTTAGTGATGTTGAAAAGCAGCCGTCGAAAGATGCCGATCAGGCGCTTTATGATAAATTTGTCGATAATGCCGACAGGCGACTTTGCAATCAAATTCACGCCTTTTCTGTAGAGGAAATTGGCGCCTTCCAACCGAACTTTAAAGACAAAAACCTATCCACTTTGTTTCTCCACTTTAAAGGAAGAAATTATCCTCAATTGTTAAGCGATAGCGAGGCTGAAGATTGGTTTGACATTGTTCAGTCACGTGTGCAAGACGGTGAAAATGGCTACTTGGCGTTTGATGACTTTGAACAACAGCTCACTCAACTCAAAAAAGACTCGCCAGAAAAGCACTTTCTTTGGCAACAATTGGAAACTTACGCGCAAACTTTTCTCTAAGTTTTCACTCCATAGCATTGAAATAGTTAGTTCAAACAGGTATAATATTTACCCATAATTGCATACTTTAGAAGGATTAGATAAACCTATAATGAACGCAGAAACTCGCAGTGAAATGTTTGGTAGATTGCTCAAACAAATTCCAAACCCAACAACAGAGCTAAACTACTCAACTTCTTTCGAACTCCTTGTAGCAGTTACCTTATCAGCGCAAGCAACCGACAAAAGTGTTAATCAAGTAACCGACACGTTATTTCCACTTGCCAACACACCTGAGACAATTTTTGAACTTGGTGAAGATACACTTCGCGACACCATTAAAACAATCGGGTTGTTTAACTCGAAAGCTAAACACATTATTCAAACTTGTAAGATTCTAATCGACAAGTACGATTCAAAAGTGCCTGAGACACGCAAAGAACTCGAAGCACTCCCTGGTGTCGGTCGCAAAACAGCCAATGTAGTATTAAATACGGCTTTTGGCCAGCCTACGATTGCTGTTGATACGCACATTTATCGTGTTGCAAACCGCACTGCGATTGCTTCTGGAAAAACAGTACTTGAAGTAGAGAAGAAACTTATCAAATTTATTCCTGATGAGTTCAAAGTGCCTGCTCACCACCTCATGATTCTTCACGGTCGTTATGTTTGTAAGGCGCGTTCGCCGCACTGCACTGACTGCACACTTCTTGACCTTTGTGAATACGAAGAGAAGAACCTATAACAACGCAACCTTATGTTGTACAGCCAAGATCGAACCAAGCAAAGACAATTCTTAACAAGATCTTGGCAAAAATTCACCAATAAAGAGCCACTCGAGCCACTTGAATCACTACTAGCATCCATTATTCAGATTCACCCCGAATATCACGCTTTAATTAATAATGTGGATTCAGATTACTTTCCAGAACAAGGCGAAGTTAATCCTTTTCTCCACATCAACCTACACCTAGCACTCAGAGATCAACTCTTTATTAATCAACCGAACGGTATTAAAGAGGCTTACGACAAGCTACTTACAAAACTCAAAAACGAGCACGCTGTTGAGCACTTAATGATGAATTGCATTGCAGAGATGATTTTTTCTGCACAGAAAAAAAACACACCAATGGATCACCAGGCTTACTTTCGTTGTATTCAAAACCAAGTCAACCAGACCTAGTTATCATAGACGCACATATTATGGGCACAGAGTGGCAGACTTTGCGCTGATGTTTGCCTTATGACTCCACTTAGGCTTCGAACCCAAAATCAGGGTATTGCAGTCTGAGTTTTAAGCTTTCCTGACATAGGGATCATTGACTCATCTCCTAAAATAATAGGAAGTAATTTGAGAAACCTCTTCCATACAGAGTCCTGAATGTATGGAATTTGATACTTTTCGCACAGAGCCCTCAATTTTGGCTGCGCCTTCTGATACTGAACCATAGACATATCAGGCCAAAGGTGGTGCTCAATCTGATAGTTCAACCACCCATGAAGAAAATCATTAATATCGCCACCACAGCGATAATTCACTGAACCGACAATTTGGCGTATACAAAATTCTTCCCGGTCTTTAGGCGCCCCCTCAAAACGATACAATTCACTCCCGGAGTGATTAGGAACAATAACCAAATAGGTATGAAGGTTTGTAAATATCTCTGCCAAAAACAAAGTTAAAAACACATTAATGGCAGCAGTCTGGCTTATCAAAAGAAACATCGATGGGATAAACAAAAAATTCACCAAGGCATATGGAATATACGACTTTAACCAAAGGCTTCGCCCGGGCGGCGTAAATGGATTAAAAACAGAGTCAAAAGGCACAAGCCTGTCAAAGGATGAGTCTAGGCTATCTTTCTTCTTAGGGCTGTACATTTACTTGATTGTTGAAGGAGCATAGTAGAGCCACTTCCATTGACTCATTGCTAAAAACGTCCAAATGAGCTTAAAAATCTTAGGCATTCTAGAGTGACGCGTATGAACTACATTATGCTCAACTACATCGGGGTCAAATCGCTCCCCCAACCGATAATGGTGCAGAACATTGTGTTCTCTTTCCCAGGCAGCCGGTTCGATCCAGTCTAGCCAATCCCAAAATCTTCTGAGCCCCTTTGCAAAATACTGGCTCCTTAAGGACTTTGGAGTCTCAGCAAACCCATCATAACCTTTATGAAGGACATGGTGGGAAACAGTAGTCCATCGCGTAAATTTACCCTGACTAATTAGCAATGCTGATATTGGATTTGGAAAAATTACGGCAGTAACAAATCCCAGAATACTTGAAAGACGCCCCCAGCTAATAATCTTCTTCAAATGAGAGACATGTTGGGCACCATCGGCATCTTCTTTAAGTTCATTTTCAAGATCATCCAATTCTTCCATAAAACCATTCATGTCCACATCAGCAAAGCAATCCTGATAAGAGACTATATTGGCATCAAGGTAATTTTGAGCTTTTGAATTCAAACATATATCCTAAAATTTAAACACATTGATTTCAAAAATCCGATGTTTGGCGGTTTTGGCAAGAAAGTTTTTGACAGCCACAATTAAGCGCGCCCATTCAATCAGGGGTTTGATGGCAGAAGCCATTATATATACCTTACCACTACCTCAATCATCTCAATATTTTTGGCAGCAGCTATCACTCCACCACGATGAATTGCGCGCAACTAGTGCTGAGTGCGTAACAGTACATCAATTGATTGCTGAGTGACGTTTGAAACCTCAACGATCTTATTCGATGAAGTGGCGCCAGAAACCACAACAATACTGTTTTTTGGAGCATCAAGAGCCGTGCAAAGCAACTGAATAACGGCTTTATTGGCTTTGCCTTTCTCCGGTTGCGCCCGAACTTTGACTTTTAATGCATCACCAATAAGCCCTGCCACTTCATCTTTTGAAGCATTCGGGATGACTTTAAGTGAAAGTCGTATCAATGATTACCAGTCAACAAAGTTCTTTAGTAACTGCAGGCCGTCGTGTTGTGATTTTTCAGGATGAAACTGTACTGCAAACAAGGTATCTTTAGCAACTGCCGATGTAAATACATCACCATAGTCCGTACTGCCCATTACAACAGATGAGTCTTCTTCTTGCACGTAATAACTGTGCACGCTATAAAAACGCGCATTATTGTCGATATTATGCCAAAGGGGGTGGCTGGATACTTGATTGACCGTGTTCCAGCCCATATGAGGTATTTTCAAAGTTGAGTTGGTCAGGTTTTTCTCTGATTCTACGAAACTTGAACTCTGAGGGCGTAAATCGGCTTGAGTAAATTTAACCACTTTTCCGGAAATGATTGACAAGCCGTCCGTACCATTATTTTCCTCGCTGTGATCAAAGAGCAACTGCAAGCCAAGACAAATACCTAAAAACGGTTTTTCAGCAGCAGCTTTTTTAATGACATCAATCAAGTTGTGCTCATTCAGTGCTGACATACAAGCGCCCATTGCCCCTTGTCCGGGGAAAACAATGCGATCAGCATCATTAATTAGCTCGGGGTCATTGGTTAGGATTGAGCGATCGTTCGGCGCAACAAACTCAAAAGCCTTTTGTACGGAACGGACATTGCCCATTCCATAATCAACAATTGCGATGGTTTGCATATCTCTAAAGAGCTACAAGGAGCCTTTGGTTGAAGGGATAACACCCGCTTGTCTTTCATCGGGTGTTGCCGCCATACGCAATGCTCGGCCAAATGCTTTAAAGACGGTTTCCGCTTGGTGGTGAGAGTTAACGCCTTTCATATTATCGATATGAAGCGTTACTAGAGCGTGATTGACAAAACCTTGAAAGAACTCTCGAATCAAGTCAACATCAAAAGTACCCACTCTACCCCTAGTAAAGTCAACATCCATCACCAAGCCCGGTCGCCCAGATAAATCAAGCACAACTCGTGAAAGCGCTTCATCAAGTGGCACATAAGAATGGCCATAACGAGTGAGCCCTTTTTTATCGCCTACAGCCTTAAAAAAAGCCTGACCAATAGTAATACCAATATCCTCAACCGTGTGGTGATCGTCTATCTCAGTGTCGCCATCACAGCGGATGGTTAAATCCATCAGACCGTGGCGGGCAATTTGATCCAGCATGTGATTTAAAAACGGCACGCCTGTCTCAATATCGGCAACACCAGTGCCGTAAATATCCAAACTAACAGAGATATCCGTCTCGTTTGTTTTGCGATCAACTTTTATCATAAACGAATTTTATCTTATTTGTTCGGCTTAAACTATATATAGTCTTTGATGAGTATTTCGGCGATTTGAATGGTATTCAATGCAGCACCTTTTCTGATGTTGTCAGACACTACCCACATATTCAAACCCAGCTCATGACTGATATCTTCACGAATGCGGCTGACAAAAGTCTCATCGTGGTTAGTTGCTTCAGAAAAAGGCGTCGCATAACCACCGTTCTCACGCTCGTCAAGAACTTTCACGCCAGGGGCTTTTTCAAGCAGCGCTCTTGCCTCATCGGCAGTAATTTTTTTCTTCGTTTCGATGTGAATTGCTTCTGAATGACCAAACAAAACAGGCACACGAACCGCAGTCGGATTAACCAAAATATTGTCGTCCTCAAAAATCTTTTGCGTTTCCCACACCATTTTCATCTCTTCTTTGGTGTAGCCATTCTCTTGGAATACATCAATATGAGGAATAACATTAAAAGCAATCTGCTTTGGATAAACTTCAATGTCGACATCTTGGCCGTTCAAAAGTTTAACAGTCTGATTTGTTAACTCAGTAATCGCCTCTTTACCGCTGCCTGAAACCGCTTGATAAGTAGCCACATTAATACGTGTGATGCCAACAGCATCGTAAATTGGTTTTAGAGCGACCAACATTTGAATCGTTGAACAATTCGGATTGGCAATAATATTACGATTTGTATAATTTGCAATCGCGTGCGCATTCACTTCTGGCACAACCAATGGAATGTCTTCGTCACGGCGAAAGTGTGCCGTATTATCTATCACGATACAGCCTGCTGCTGTTGCAATCGGTGCGTATTTTTCTGAAATGTGGCCACCTGCTGAGAATAAGCCGATTTGAACTTGAGAAAAATCAAAAGTATCCAAATCTTGTACCGTCCAAGATTTACCTTGGCAGGTGACTTTTTTTCCTGCTGACTTTGCAGAAGCTAAAGGGTATAAATTATTAATAGGAAAGTTACGCTGATCTAAAATTGAAATCAGTGTTTCGCCTACTGCACCAGTTGCGCCAACAATGGCTACATCATATTTTTTACTCACGTCTCAAGAATTATAACAAAAGGGGTTCATTATACGAACCCTTGCGGCTTATATTCACAAATATATCCGATAAATATGAAAAATAATTGCGGATTATTACACTGCGAATAGTGAAATGAAGAATTCTTGCATAACAGCGAATAAAGTGGGGCTTGAAACGAGCTAAAGATGCATACTCATTTGCAAGTAATCGGTGCTCACTGTCTTAGCCCTAAACAGCAGAGGACTGCGTTCACACGCAGTTATCGATTTCTATGTAATGATGCTGACAGGAAAATTCGCTACTAAGATGTTGACACAGTGCTTGTACGCCATAACGTTCAGTAGCGTGATGACCCGCTGAAATAAAAATCAAGTCATTCTCCAGTGCTGTTGCTGGGGTCTGCTCTGAAGCCTCACCAGTAAGGTAAGCGTCAACACCAAGCTCTACTGCTTTAGTAATAAAACCTTGCGCCGCACCAGTGCACCAAGCAATGCGTTTGATATTGTTACCTTGGTCGCCAATAATTAATGGCGCCCTTTGCAGTGTACTCTCAATTTTTTCGCCGAACTCAATAACGCTCAACTCAATCTCACCCGTCCACAGTAAGCTGTTTGCAACAGGGCTCATATTATTAATGCCCAACAGTTTTCCTAATTGAACATTATTACCAACATCAGGATGTGCGTCTAGCGGTAAGTGGTAGGCGAATAAATTGATATTATTTTCTATCAATAAAGCAATTTTACGACGCTTTGCGCCACTGATTGTCTGCTGGTCATTTTTCCAAAAAAGCCCATGGTGTACAAAGATTGCATCTGCTTTTTCATCAACAGCGCGCTCAATAAGCGCCAAATTTGCACTGACACCACTGATAATCGTATTGATTTCTTCCTTGCCTTCAATTTGCAATCCATTGGGACAGTAATCCTCAAAAGCATCGGCATTAAGATACGATTGGGTGTAACTCTTTAGTGCTTCACGCCTAACCATAAAAACTGTTTAGTTGCTGCAACAAGACATTGTTCTCACTGGCATTACTCACCGTTACGCGAACACAATTACTCAGCTGGGGATGATTGGCAAAGTTTTTAATAAGCATGCCGTTGTCTTTTAAAAACTCGAAGAGTGCATTTGCATTGGGCGTTTTAACCAAGAAAAAATTGGTATCAGACGGATAGACTGTTAACGCTTGAATACCACTCAACTCATTAAATAAGCGCTCTCTTTCATCAATAATAATCTGTGCATTTGCAGTAATACGGTCTTTTTCTTTTAAAAGGAAGTTTGCACTGGCTTGGGTTAATGTATTAATGTTGTACGGCAGGCGCAACTTATCTAAATGCCCAACCGTTTCAGGATTACCAATCAACAAACCCAGTCTCAACCCTGCAAAACCGATTTTAGAAACCGTTCTGAGTAAAACCAAATTTGGGTAATTACTGACCTCATATAAGAAGCTGTCCTTAGCATAAGCATAATAGGCTTCGTCAACCACGACCAAAGCGTTGCTTTCTTCGATGATTTTTTTGATGGCGTTTCGATCAAACGCATTGCCCGTTGGGTTGTTTGGATAGGAAATAAAAATCAGCTTTGGCTGTGTTTTTTCAATCGTTGCCAGTGTTGCATCCAAATTAATCTCAAAATTCTCGTCAAGCATCACCCCTTTATAATTGAGGCGAGTGAACTTGGCGATTATTTCATACATAACGAAACTTGGCTCAACACTGAGAATGGTATCGCCTGTATCACAAGCCAATGCCAGTAGCTGGATAAGTTCATCCGAGCCATTGCCAAGCAAAATATCCAAGCCTTCGGGAATATCCATCAAATCTCTTAACGTTTGCTGCAGTTCTTCAGCGCCCGCATCTGGGTAGCGATTAAGATCCGTTCTTGCCAAATAAGCAAGATAAGGCTCGATTAAATCTTCAGGGACTACAAATGGGCTTTCCATAGCGTCCAGTTTTATCATATTTTGCGACTTCGGGACATGATAAGCCTGAATCTCTTGAATATCTGAGCGTAACCATTGATTAATAAAAGACATTATGAAACCTTTGCATCATTATATTGGCTTAGAACGATTAGGATGATATTGCATTTTACCCAGCTTTTTTGCATTTAATAATGTTTGATAGCAGTAGTCCAACGCTCTTTTACAAGCAATATCAACATCAATGCCGAGCGCAAGCAATGCGCTAATCGCACTCGCCAATGTGCAGCCAGAGCCATGATATTCTCCCGGCAGTTTCACATAATTAAAACGACCGTGCAATTCACCTTGTTGATATAAACGGTGCTCAATTTCATTGTGAGAGCTATCGGTGCCAGTTAGCAAAACCCAGGGGCAATTTAGTGACTTAACTGCGCTAAGCTCATCAAGATCAGGTGCCAGAAGTGCTAATTCCGCTTGATTTGGCGTGACAATTGTTGCTAAAGGAAAAAGTTGTTCTCGCATGGCTAAAATCGTATTTTCATCAACTAGTTGTCGATCACTGCTAGCGCGAATAATAGGATCGAGAACAACAGTTAATTGTGGTTTTTCACGAAGACAATTCGCAATGGTGTTGATTTGCTTAGTAGAACCAAGCAGGCCAATTTTCACAACCTGAAAATCGATATCCGTCATCACCGCCCTGTATTGTGCTTCGATTAGGGCACAGTCAACAACTTCAAGTTGAACCACCTCGTACGTGTTTTGCGCAGTCAGTACAGTAACAATCGGTAGAGTTGTTATTCCAAATTGATTGATTGTCTCAATATCAGCACTGATGCCAGCGCCGCCGCTAGGATCAAGACCTGAAAAAACTAAAACACTTTCTGAAAAAGATTCCGACACTACCTAGTGCAACTCTTTTTCAATTAAGTAATCCACTACCTCAAAAATACGCTCGATACTGCCCGCATGCGTCGCATCCACCCAATACTTGCCGTTCACCACCAGTGTTGGAACACCTCTCGATTGATATTTACGTGTATCAGCTATTGCCTTTCTAACACTACTCTCCACAGAGAATGATGCAAAAACCGTGTTGGCCTTTTGGATATCAACGCCGTTATCACCCAACCAGTTAACAAACTCCTCTTGTGAATTAAACTTAATTCCATGCTTGTGAATAGCGTCAAACAATGGTGTGTGTAATCTATCAAGTTCTCCCAAATCCTTTAAAACATAAAAGAAAATAGCGCCGCTTATCCAGCTGTCGCCAAGTACCGAGGGCTGACGCACAAATTCAGCTTGATCTGTCAAAGTTTCTTCCATGACGCGAATCCATGGCTCGAGACTGTAACAATGTGGGCAGTAATACCAAAATAACTCCCTAACTTCGACTTTGTCACCTGTATCCGTGGCTACCGCATTGTCAATCACGACATAGTCTTTACCTGCAACGTACCGTTGCTCTTCATGCTTGCTTTCTGTCGCGGTCTGTGTAGCACTTACACTGGTTTCTTGCACTGTGGGCTCAGCAACCTTCTCCTCAATTTGTGCAACTTGGGCGCTGCTATTTGCAGTGATGGCAATCTCATCCTGACTTCCCTCAGAAAGCAAGTAGTAGCCAAGTGCAGCAGCAATGATAACAAGAGCGAGTACAGCTGGAAATTTTTTCATAAGCGGTTATTTATTTAATAAGTTTGTCGATATTATACTGACTCAGTACAAAGTCTCGGCTAGATTGAAAAGCTTGCCACAGCTCTTGATAAGTTCGCTTTTCAATTGGATGCTGCTTGAAAGCACTCAGTTCTGCCAATGGCGCCAAAACATAAGCGTATTTGAGAGCATCGGAACGGGGTAAATTCAATGTTGAATCAACCACCTCGTCATACAGCACCAAATCAAGGTCGATGATTCGTGCAGAAAATTTAGGCAACTCTCGATCCCTACCTAACGCGTCCTCAACCTCTTTTAAAATCGCTTTCACCTCGTGGCTTGATTTATCGGTGCTGGCATTAACGCCAATATTATAGAAATCATTGCCCTGAAAACCTTCAGCGGGACTTTCATACAAGGAAGAAACAACAATATTTGAAAACTCTTGTTCTAACGCCTGAAGAGCGAGCGTGAGTTTTAAGGCTCTATTTTCATTTGAACCAATATTAATATGAACATCACTCATTCGGTTTTTATTTTTGCAAAGATCTCTCAATAATAACACCAACACCTTCAGCGCCAGTAACAACCTCACCTTTGTTCAATTTCAACTTAACCCACTCCACGCCAAATTCATTAATAATGATTTGACACACTTTCTCAGCCAAAGTCTCCACCAGTTGGAATTCACTGCCCCTTACATAATCACAAAGACGATCACAAATGGCATGATAATTTAGCGCTTGATCAATATTGTCGGTATTGGCTGCAACAACATTGTTGGAAGACATTTCTATATCAAAAACAATGTTTTGACGAACTTTACGCTCCCAATCGTAAATACCAATCACGGTATCAATCTTAAGGCCTTGTATAAAAACAATATCCATGCTGACATTATTGAGTCACAAAGCCCATATGATACCTTTGAGAAAAGTATTTAACGCTACAAATATTGGGACCTTCGCAACAGTCAAATTAAAATTTTCTAAGTGATAAGAGATCACCTATCAAATATAAAATGGTTTATGCAAAGGTCTCGTGTTATTGATTGATATAATTTAGCTCAGGTCAAAGGTGTTTTTATCTGAAAACCACATTAAAGGAGAGAGATTTGATTTTTTACTTATTGTTAATTGCAGCTTATTTGATTGGCTCAATATCATCTGCGATTCTCACTTGTAAAGCACTCGGCTTGCCGGATCCTCGTACACAAGGCTCTAACAATCCAGGGGCCACCAATGTACGTCGCATGGCTGGCAATAAAGTAGCGGCCCTTGTTCTTCTATGTGATTTGCTAAAAGGCTTTCTTCCGGTATTCCTAGCAACAACATTAGAGCTGAGTTTACTGGAAGTCTCTTTGATTGGTCTCGGTGCATTCTTAGGCCATATCTACCCTGTGTTTTTCGATTTCAAAGGTGGTAAAGGCGTGGCAACTTACGTCGGTATACTGCTCGCTTGCAGCACCCCAGTCGGATTTGCTTTTATCTTTATTTGGTTATTTATTGCCAAGGTATTAAAAATATCGTCACTCTCCGCATTGGTCGCAACTGCTATTTCGCCTGTATATTACTACTTATTTGCGGATGACGTTGGCTCGGGTGCTGTTATCACGCTTATTTGCCTATTGATTTTCTACACTCACAGCAGCAATATCAAAAGACTCATCAACGGTGAAGAGGATGGTATTAAGTCTTAGTATTAACACCTTTTTTTAGTAGATAAAGAGCCACTGAAGCCAACAACGCAATCATCCCCAGTGGTACCATAAATGCCAAATAAAGCTCAGTGGAGCCAATCCCCAACATGCCTAATCTAAAGCCATCCATCATATAAAAAATTGGATTAAAGGCCGATAGAGAGCGCCATACGCTTGGCAAAATATCGATGCTATAAAACATACCACCCAAATAAGTCAAAGGCAGCAAGACAAAGGTTGGCACAATGGATATATCATCGAAAGATTTAGCAAAAATAGCATTAATAAAGCCAGCTAAGGCAAACATCACCGAAGTCAGTAGAAAAGAAATAGCCATAATGCCGTAGCTGTAAACACTAAGCTCAACAAAAAGTGAAATAGCAAAAGTAACCGCTAGCCCAACACACAAGCCTCGAACAACACCGCCAGAAACATAACCCAACAAAATAACCCAATTGGGCACCGGTGAAACCAATAATTCTTCAAAACTGTGATTGTATTTCGTCATAAAAAAAGAAGATACCGTATTGGCGTAGGACTGCATAATCACTGTCATTAAAATTATGCCGGGTACAATAAAATGCAGGTAATCAACGCCTTGCATATGGCCAATTCGCTCACCCATTAAACCGCCAAAAATAAGAAGGTAGAGAGAGGTGGTCACTACCGGCGGTACAATGGTTTGCACCCAAATACGAGCAAACCGAAGGATTTCTTTAGCAACAATTGTTTGAAAAGCAATCCACATAACTAGTTGTCCCTACTTGTCAGGGATAAAAATAAGCCCTCTAGACGATTTTGAGCAGAGCGAATATGAGCAACGGTAATATTCTGCAATAACAACTTGGTAATAACATCCGAAATACTCGTGGATTCTGGCAGCGTCACTTGTAAGGTATGCCCGTCCAAGACTTCACACTCGCAATATTTGATACTAACATCCTTAGGTAAATTTTCGACACACTCAAGAATCAATATTTGATGTTTAGCTTTTTTAAGTAGATCTTTCATGCTTGATTGCGCCACGATCTCACCTTCGCTCAGAATGGCGATATTCCGACACATGGATTCGGCTTCCTCCAAGTAATGCGTTGTCAGAATGATGGTTAAACCCCCTTGGTTAAGTTGCTTTAAGAAGCGCCACATAGAACGACGAATCTCAACATCGACACCCGCGGTTGGCTCGTCCAAGATAAGGATTTCTGGATTGTGCATCAGCGCGCGTGCCAACATCAGTCGGCGCTTCATGCCGCCCGATAAGGATTGAGGCACTTCCAGACGACGATCCCAGAGGTCTACCTTTTTGAGTAATTCTTCAGCGCGAATTTTGGCCTCTTTACGGTTGATGCCAAAATAGCCCGCCTGGTTAATGAGTATCTCAATATTGGGTTCGTGAGGATTGAAATTAAACTCTTGTGGCATCAAGCCAATTTTGCGTTTACCTTCGTTTATGTATTTCTTTTGATCCAGTCCGTCGATCTCAACAGAGCCAGAACTGGATTTAATTAAGCCACAAATAATACCAATGGCTGTTGTTTTACCAGCACCATTGGAGCCCAACAAGGCAAAAAAATCACCTTTTTCGACTTTCAAATCAAGGGCTTTGAGCGCCTCAAAACCATTCGAATATGTTTTGCTTAATGCATTAGTGGAAAGAGCAAGTGTCATAAATAAATTAACTCTCAAATAAAAAAAATTAACTCTCAGGAAAAGTAACTGGGCTGGGTGTTTCGCACAATCAACATTGCGCCTAAATATGCGAAATGATTTTAACATTTATCAACATTTTTGGGCTAATTTTGCGATAATTACCCCCTTGAAATCATAAGCTCTCTTTATAAGTAAATGTTAACGACAAAAAATGTCACTTTGCCAAATGTTGGCGACTTCGATCAGGTTGAAGTCATAGAGATTTTAGTGTCCATCGGCGACACGGTTGAAGAGAATGACAGCATCATCACCCTAGAGAACGACAAAGCGACAATGGAGATCCCTGCACCATTTTCAGGTACAGTTAAATCTATTGAAGTCACTGTTGGCGAAAAAATATCCAAAGACAGTTTAATCATTACTCTCGAAGGTAGTGAAGATTCACCAAGCGAAGAAAATCAAGCCAGCGATGGGAGTACTGAAACACTGGGTAAACCAGCAACCACTTCAAATATTATCGAAGTAGTAGTGCCCGATATCGGCGACATTGATCAAGTCGAAGTGATTGAAATTTTAAGCGCCGTTGGCGATACTATAAGTAAAGAGCAAGGCATCATTACCCTAGAAAGCGATAAAGCCTCCATGGAAATTCCATCTCCAGTAGCTGGAAAAGTAACAAAAATGATCTTGAGTGTTGGCAACAAAGTTTCGGCTGGCGACCTTATTCTCTTGCTCGAAGCCAAAGAAGATAGCGTAAATACATCCGAGGTGGCTGCAGTTGAAAGTACAGTTTCAGTAATTGATGCAGTCGAAGAATCACCAAAAAAGATTGTGGATGAAGTCATCTCTGTTACTACTTCGCCAGAATCTCACGCCTCACCATCGATTAGAAAGTTAGCTCGCGAATTGGGTGTTAATCTATCCAACATCAAGGGCAGTGGCCAAAAAGGTCGTATTTTAGGATCTGACCTCAAAGATTACGTTAAGCAAATTGTCACAGGCAGCGGACCGATTGAGGGCGATGTAGAGGTTGTACCACTTTCAAGAATTAAAAAGCTTTCCGGTAAACATTTAGCAAAGTGCTGGAGTGAAATACCCCACGTCACTCAATTTGACGAAGTCAACATTGAGCAAATGGAAGAATTCCGAGCACACCAAAAAGCCAGAGATATTAAATTATCGCCACTGGTTTTTATCATGAAGGCCGTTGTCCAGGTGCTTAAACAGCATCCTCACTTTAATTCTTCATTGGATGAATCTGGTGAAAATCTATTGGTGAAACAATACTACAATTTAGGCATAGCAATGGATACGCCCGATGGCTTAATCGTTCCAGTTATCCGTGATGTCGGCAAAAAATCTCTCATTGAGCTAGCCGACGAACTTGCAGAAATATCTACCAGGGCAAGAGAAAGCGGCCTGAGTAAGGCTGAAATGCAAGGGGCTGGATTTACAATCTCAAGTCTTGGTGGTATTGGTGGCACCCAATTCACACCGATTATTAATTCGCCAGAGGTGGCTATCCTTGGCGTCTCTAGAACACAAATTAAGCCCGTCTGGAATGGTGATGAGTTTGTACCAACAGCCACACTACCCCTAGCCCTTTCTTACGATCATCGAGTGATCGATGGCGTTCAAGGCGCTAAATTTATGTCGGACCTTAACCAAGTGCTGAAAAATATTATGGAGATATTGTTGTGAGAGACCTTTTTATGAATCATTTTAGATTTGATAGTAAAATTTTCTCTCATTTTACAAGGCATAATTTTAGAAGCTCTACTTGCTGTCTGGCGATAAAATTTAACACAGAAAAATGGGAAAAATCCCATATCCTAAAATAATTCATAAAAAGGTCTCTATGATAAAAACACAAGTTTTGGTAATTGGATCTGGCCCTGGCGGCTATACAGCAGCATTTCGTGCTGCCGATCTAGGTAAAGAAGTAACCTTGATTGAGCGCCACGATAATTTGGGTGGTGTTTGTTTAAATGTGGGTTGCATCCCTTCAAAAGCACTACTGCACACCGCACAAGTGATAAACGAAGCCAAAACTGCCGATCACCTAGGTATTCACTTCGAGGCACCTGCAATTGACATTGATGGCGTCAGAAAAAATAAAGAAGACATCGTAGGCAAACTAACCAGCGGCATTAAAGCATTAACCAAGGCAAGAAAGGTCAATGTTATGACTGGTTATGCACAGTTTATCTCATCCAATCAAGTCAGTATTGAAGGCAGTGACGAAGTCGTTGAATTCGAAGATTGTATTATTGCAGTTGGTTCACGCGTTACCAAAATACCGTCTTTCCCTTTTGAGGACGATCGGGTGATGGACTCTACCGATGCCCTTGAACTTAGCGATATCCCAAAACGACTTCTGGTCGTTGGTGGTGGTATTATCGGCCTTGAAATGGCGACTGTGTACGAGGCACTTGGCAGCGAGATTACCATTGTGGAGTTGGCAGAGCAGCTCATTCCTAGTGCCGATAAAGACATTGTTAACCCATTATTCAAACGCATCAAGAAGAGCTATGCGAATATCTATCTCAACACCAAAGTAACGAACATGAAGGCACTTAAAAAAGGCATTAAAGTTGCCTTTGAAGGCAAAGGTGCACCCGAGACGGACATCTTTGACAAAGTACTGGTGTCCGTTGGTCGTTCACCCAATGGCGCATTGATCGATGCAGATAAGGCCGGAGTATCGGTAGATGAACGTGGCTTTATAGCTACCGACAGACAAATGAAAACCAATATTACGCATATTTATGCAATTGGTGATGTTGTTGGCCAACCAATGTTGGCGCATAAGGCTGTACACGAGGCAAAAGTGGCAGCAGAAGTCATTTGTGGACACAAGTCAGGCTTTGATGCACTCACCATTCCGTCCGTTGCCTACACCGATCCAGAGGTAGCTTGGACCGGAAAAACTGAGAAGGAATTGAAAGCAGAAGGTGTTTCTTATGAAAAAGGCACGTTCCCTTGGGCGGCTTCTGGACGCAGCTTGAGTATTGGTCGCAGCGAAGGCGTAACAAAAGGATTATTCGACAGCACAAACGGTAAAATACTCGGCATGGGCATCTGTGGTACTAACGCAGGTGAGCTTATAGCAGAAGCAACTTTGGCGATTGAAATGGGCTGTGATATGAGCGATATTGCACTCACAGTGCACGCCCACCCAACACTTTCAGAAACGATTGCTTTTTCGGCTGAAATGGCGGAAGGGACAATTACCGACCTGATGCCACCAAGAAAAAGAAAATAGGAAGAACCATGGATATGACAAAAGCAAGAAGAAACGTTATTGAGCAGCAAGTGCGCCCTTGGGGTGGTCTTAACCTGCGCGCCAATCAAGCCTTAAGCGACGTGCCAAGAGAAAACTTTGTACCTAAAGATTTTCAAGGCCTTGTTTTTGCTGATATCGAAATCCCTCTCAGCGACAGCGCGAAAATGTTTTCGCCAAAAATTGAAGGTAGGATTCTGGACTCTATTGATGTTCAAAGCGATGAAAGTGTTCTAGAAATTGGCACAGGCAGTGGTTACTTCACTGCAGTTCTTAGTAAGCTTGCAGGCAGTGTTATCAGTATTGAGATTGATCCAGCGTTATCCGCCTCCGCCAAAAAGAATCTGCAATCACTTGCTGTAAACAATGTTGATTTACAAGTCTCAGATGCCTCAACAGCTGATTTCTCAAAACAAAAATACGACGTTATTGTCCTTGGCTGCTCTTTGAATGCGCAAAGCCAGAAATTGAATGAATTGCTCAATACCGGTGGCAGACTGTTTGCTATTATTGGTGGCATGAATAAAATGCAAGCAACACTTATCACTAGAATTAGTGATAACGAGTGGCAGACAAAATCAATTTTTGAAACTCACTTAGATTATATGCAGGGCCAAGAACCGGCGGCGGTGTTTGCTTTTTAAGTAGAGATCTTTGTATTAATCATTTAATATTTGCTGAGTGATAAAAATGAATAAAAAATGTGTAAAAATGTGCACTCCAAGAGTGCTTCCTACGAAGGTCTCTAGATAAAGCCTAGCTATGTTGAATTCTCTTTTCAACTTTCTGATTAAAAAATCTGCACTGGCATTAGCCTTGCTACTTATCTTAATCGGTGCGATACTGTACCAAATCCCACACTTTTCTCTTGATGCATCGTCAGATTCTCTCGCACTTGAAGGCGATAACAACCTTGCGCTCTTCGAGAAAACTCAAGAAACTTTTCAAACTTCCAATTCATCGTTAATTATCAGCTACACCACTGAAGATGGTGTTTTAGACCCCCAACAAATCCAGTATTTACGAGCCCTTAGAGACGACATACTCGCACTTGAAAGAGTAACTTCAGTTACCTCCATTCTCGATGTACCTTTGTTTCAATCGCCACCTCTCTCACTGATAGAGTTGACTGGAGATGCAATTACCATTGACAATGGCAAGGCTGATATGTCATTTATAGCAGGCGAATTCAGCCGCGGCCCGCTTTATGCCAACAACCTAGTCAGCTTTGATGGCAAAACATCCGCTTTACTCATTAACCTTAAAGAGGTCGACAAATCAACTGAAGATGTCAATGATGCACTAGCAGACGCGGTACAAAGCATTCGAACAATAATGGAAGGCTATCGCAATAACGCGCAGCTTTATTTAGGTGGCGTACCAATGATCAGAAATGACATTATTGCCTACATTGCCAGTGACCTGGTGCTCTTCAGCCTTGCTGTCGTGCTTGTTATGTCCATTATGCTGGCCCTTATTTTTAGAGGCGCAAGATGGGTTTTATTGCCGATTGGCATCAGTGTCACAGGCGCACTGATAATGACCGGCGTACTGGGTGCACTGGGGTGGAAAGTAACCATTATCTCTTCCAATTTTTTCTCATTACTACTGGTAATGACACTTTCGGTGACCATTCACCTAGTGGTGAGATTTAAAGAACTTGCACAACAAACACCTGAGGCCGATGTCAAAGCGTTGACTTTGCTCACTTTGCAACAAATGTCCAAACCGTGCTTATTCACAACACTGACCACAATCGCCGCATTTGCCTCATTAATGATTAGCGATGTGCGTCCTGTCATTGATTTTGGCTGGATGATGGCCATTGGCGTTACCATTGCTCTTGCACTCTCTTTCTTGACCTTCCCAATCTTAATGAGTTTATTGCCAAAACCCAAGATTGCAAAACACTCAACAGAGTTCACTTTCACCAACAAACTGGCTCATTTCACCCATAAATATGGCAACCAGCTGATTATTTCACTGATTCTTATTGTTGCCATTGCGCTCATTGGCGTAAGTAAATTAAGCGTTGAAAACCGCTTTATCGATTATTTTAAGAAATCCACCGAAATTCACCAAGGCTTGAGTTTAATTGACCAACAACTGGGTGGCACCATGTCATTGGAAATAGTCTTTGATGATATGGCTAGTGCCTTCTGGGTGGACGACTTCTTACGCGAAGACATTCATAACATTCATCAATATATGGACAGCCTTGATGCCACAGGCAAAGTACTGTCAATTGATACACTAATGCAAATCCTCACGCAGGCCAATGCCGGCATACCGCCGACTGGCTTTTTGTTAATGGTAGCTAAAAATCAAATGCCGGATTTTGCTAGAGAACAAGTGCTTGACCCTTATCTATCCGAATCAGAAAACCAGCTGAGACTGGTTGCAAGAATTCGAGAGACCGATGGCGCCCTCAAGAGAGATGAACTTATTAACGAAGTAAGAGCGCACCTTATCAATGAATTTAACCTCAAGCCCGACAGTTTTAGAATGACGGGTGTGTTTGTTTTATACAACAACCTATTGCAAAGCTTGTTTACATCTCAAATCAAGACCATCGCCCTCGTGTTTGCGATGATTTTCGCGATGTTCTTATTTATCTTTCGATCGATTAGTCTCTCGATTATAGCGCTGATCCCCAACACTCTACCATCATTGCTTATTTTGGGTATTATGGGGCTTGCCAATATTCCGCTCGATTTAATGACGATTACCATTGCGGCCATTGCCATTGGTATTGGCGTGGATAACGCCATTCACTATATTCATCGATTTAAGTCAGAGTTTAAGGCTGATCAAGATTATCTGGCCACTATGTATCGCTCTCACGCATCCATCGGACTCGCCATGTTCTACACATCCATCACCGTTGCTATTGGTTTTTTGGTACTGGCACTGTCTAATTTTATCCCGAGTATTTACTTTGGCATTTTTACTGCAATTGCAATGCTCAGCGCCGTGCTGGCAAACCTTACTTTATTGCCAAAACTGCTGTTGATTTTTAAGCCAAACATGGGAAAATAAATGAACACGCAATAAAAAACCCGCCTCGAATAAGAGAGCGGGTTTAGTCTACTATTCTAAAGGAGAGATAAGTTAACTAGTAGGGTTTAACTCAGGCGAGTATTATATACGCAAATCAATACTATTTACAACTTTTTTTTATAATTTATTCTCAACCTTAATTAATCTAATTTTAACCCCAATTTTTTTCAATTAACTATGTCAAAAACTTACCAATTTGACGTGCTCATTATCGGCTCTGGTGCAGCCGGATTGATGGGCGCCATACAACTTTCCGAGGATTTGTCAATCGCGCTAATCGCCAAAGACAAGCTCTTAGAAGGCTCCTCTTATTATGCACAAGGCGGCATCTCGGCAGTGCTTGATTCTGCCGATGATTTTAATTCTCACATACAAGACACCATAAAAACTGGCTTTAATTTGGGCAACGAAAAAAGTATTCGATTTATGGTCGAACAAGCGCCAAACGCGATTAAAGATTTAGAAAAAGCAGGGGTAAAATTTTCTCAGCAAGGCAATAAATATGACCTCACTACCGAAGGCGGTCATAGCGCCAAACGTGTTGCTCATGTGTCGGACAAAACTGGCCAATCCGTACAAACAAATTTACTGGCACAAGTACGCCAAAAATCAAATATTACGCTTTTTGAACACCACATAGCGATTGATTTGTTAATGAAAGATAAACAATGCTTTGGTGCCTATGTTTATGACAAACAAAATGATCGAGTTTCTGCTTTTATCTCGAGCAAAACAATTATCGCCACAGGAGGTGCTTCAAAAGCGTACCTTTACACCTCTAACCCAGACACATCGACGGGTGATGGCATTGCCATGGCGTATCGTGCAGGTTGTGAAATTGTTAATATGGAATTTGCCCAATTTCACCCAACTTGTCTTTTTCACCCCCATGCCAAATCATTTCTTATCTCTGAGACACTCAGAGGTGAAGGTGCTAAGCTAACTTTGCCAAATGGTGAGTCATTTATGCACAAATACGATGAACGTGAAGAAATGGCGCCCCGTGATATTGTCGCTAGAGCTATCGATCATGAAATGAAAACACACGGTTTTGATTGTGTTTATCTCAACTTATCCTTTAAAGACAGTGACTGGATTGTTGGGCGCTTTCCCACCATTACCAAACGCTGTCTTGCGCTTGGTATTGATATATGCAATGAACGTATTCCTGTAGTGCCAGCCGCTCACTATACCTGTGGTGGTGTTGATACAGGTATCAATGCTCAAAGCAGTATTGACAATCTTTATGCTATTGGCGAAGTAGCCCATACTGGTGTGCATGGTGCAAACAGAATGGCGAGCAATTCGCTTCTTGAATGCCTTGTTTTTGCCAAGGCCTGCGCTAAACATATTAATAACAACACCATGCGTAGCGCTGAATTACCGACTTTTGGTTATTGGGATGATTCAAGAGTGGAGCACTCTCAAGAAAAAGTGGTGGTCTCCCATCTTTGGCAGGAAGTTAGACTCCTTATGTGGAACTTCGTTGGCATTGTTCGCAGTGATCGTCGTTTACAATCGGCACAACATCGATTAATACAAATTCAAAAAGAAGTTAGCGATTATTACCGCCTCTATATCCTAACAGAAGATCTTATTGAGCTCCGAAATCTTGTGCAAACAGCGCAAATTATTGTAGAGTCTGCCCTTTCAAGGAAAGAGAGTCGCGGCCTTCATTTCACT
>JBBWVR010000140.1:0-3204 GCA_050256315.1 Gammaproteobacteria bacterium
TCTTTCAAGCTGAGTTGAAACCAATCTCGGCAGGTAACTCGATTGCCGGTCCAGTTATGAAAGTATTCATGACCAATAATTGACTCGATATTAATAAAATCTTTGTCGGTTGTAGTCTCTTCATTTGCCAATACGCAAGCAGAATTAAAGATATTAAGACCTTTGTTTTCCATTGCCCCCATATTGAAATCATCAACCGCAACAATCATGTATATATCCAGATCATAAGACAAGCCAAAGCGATCCTCTTCCCACTTAAATGCATTGATTAGGGAGGTCATTGCGAATTTGGTTTTGTGCATATTGTGCGGCTCAACATAGAGCCTCAAGTCCACTTCACGACCTTCGGCAGTTGTGTAGAAGTCTTGCAAGTAATCAAGCTTTCCTGCAACTAAGGCAAAAAGATAACAGGGCTTTGGCGCAGGGTCATGCCACAACGCATGCGTTTCAGACTCTTCCACTAAGTTGCCATTGCTAAGGAGTACTGGATACTCCTCGCGATTGGCGGTGATCCTCGTGGTAAAGATACTAAGCACATCGGGCCTGTCTAGATAATAGGTAATCTGCCTAAAACCCTCTGCTTCGCATTGCGTGCAAAAATTACCACTGGATTGGTAAAGGCCGTTAAGACTGGTTTTGGTCTCTGGATGAATACGGTTGTCAATTTCCAAAACAAAGCGTTCGGGAAGATTAGTCAACAAAAGGCCATTCTCTTTAAGCTCGTAATCTGCAGCACCGCCATCAATGCTGACACAGAGCAACTCCAGTGAGACGCCATCCAAAAATAACTCAGAGGCCTTGTTTTGGGCGTCGGGGTTTTGGTAAAAAACAATGCGTGAAGAGACGGTCGTACCATCGTTGCTCAAATCAAAACTGAGCTCGGTTGTTTCAATGAGATAGGCGCTCGGCGTATAGTCCTTGCGAAAAATCTCTTGTCGGTCTAAAGCAGAAATAAAAGCAGAAATAACAAACCTCCTAACAATAATCTATAAAGCACAAATGGCAACATTCCCACCCTATCGACCAAACGAATAAACATCGAAATGGTTGCGTAAGCGGCAATGGCGGAAATAACAAAACCCAATAACAAATTAAGCCAATCAATGGTATTGGTACTGGTGGCCAAATCTATTGTCATCAACAGGGTTGCTAAAATGATAACGGGAATCGAAAGCAAAAAGGCAAACTTCAAAGACAAATTATACGACAAACCGAGAAACAATGCCGCAGTGATGGTAATGCCAGATCTTGAAGTTCCTGGCACTAACGCAATGGCTTGAAAAAGGCCGATAATAGCTACATCACGCCAAGTAATCATTTCCCTCAGTTTGTCTTTTTTGCGGTGAACCCAGTCGGAAAAACCCAATAATAAGCCAAAAAATAGGGTTGAATAAGCCACTACCTCAATTGATCTTAAATTAATCTCAATAAAATCTTTAAACAGCAAGCCCGCAAGTCCAACAGGAATGGTGCCAAGTATGACACCCCAAGCCAACTTCGCATCCGCACTTAATTTTCTTGTTTTAAAAGAGCGGAAAAAATCATTCGACATCGAGCGCAAACTGCAGCGGTAATAATAAACAACAGCACTAAGCGTACCCAAATGCAAAACAACATCAAATGCAAGCCCTTGGTCTGGCCAATTGAATAGCTTTGATGGAAAAAGCAAGTGCGCAGAAGACGAAATTGGCAAAAATTCAGTGAGACCCTGAATAAGAGCAAGGACGATGGCTTGGAAAGTATCCATTTATAATTAAAGCTTATTGACTAGGTTTTGTTCTTTAAACCCATCCAATTTTACTGATTGTTTTTTTGTCAATGCCAACACTTTAAAACTTTCTCCCATTGCGCTAGGTAAAACCAGCTGCTTAACTTGCTGAGCAAGAATGCTACGTCTATCCAAATCTTTTTCATCTACGAGGTATTGGTCAATCCCCAGCGAAATCAAAAACATTGCTTGAGTGCAATAACCAGCAATTGTAAAACCACTCTCTAAAGCTTGCTCTGCAACATCAGAAAAATTGACCGAGGTGGTGATGTCTTGTTGGCCAATATTCTCGAACGGATTGTCACTAGCCTTGTGCTGGTAATAACATCTAAGCGTGCCCTCAGTGCGCTGTTCGTGATGGTACTCACTCCGCGCCATGCCATAATCAATTAACAACACAAGGCCACTCTTCATCGTTACGTAAAGTGAATTAACCCAAGCCAATGCCTGTTGATTAACCTCTGTTGTGTAGCCCTCAACACAAACACTTGGCAATGGTGTTAAAGGACTGTTGAACGGCTTATTTTGCACTTGCCATTGAAATGAACCTTCCTCGATAGTCACAGCCAACTCAAAAAACTCACCCTTACGGCAACACACCCTTTTGGCCGGCATAGCATCTAACACCTCATTGGCAATGACCACGCCAGAAAAATCACTCGGCAGCTCACTAAGCCACTCAACGCGCTCAATAAGTTCTGGCAAAACTTTAAAAATAGTTTCTTTTTGTTTTTGTTGCAATTGTCCACTGAGTTCTAAAATGTAGTATTTTTTAGGCAGCGAGTCAAGCCTTGCAAGCTCAAAGAGTATTTGCGCAGCAAGAATGCCAGTGCCAGCACCAAACTCAAGAATATTACCACCACCAGTAAAAGGCTTACACTGCTTTGCCAAACAACAACCAAACAAGTCAGAAGTTTCGGGTGCGGTAATAAAATCACCTTGCTCGCCAAAAATAGTTTCACCACGACGATAATAACCGAGCGCCGGCGTGTAAAGCGCTAAATCCATAAAAGCATCAAAACCAATTGCGCCATTATTATCACGAATGGATTGCGCTATAATATCTTCAAGAGTCATAGGCAAAATATTTTATACGCTCAAGGTCTCGTTTTTATTTGAATAGTCAAATTGAAAAAAATATTTCTTTAAAGGTTCAACTTAATAATGAGAACAGCATTAATCACTGGCGGCGCTCAACGCATTGGCGCCGAAATTGCAAAAACACTTCACGATAATCGGTTTAATGTCATTATTCATTACAACGAATCAGAGCAAGAGGCGAAGTCACTGTGCGACAAATTTAACAAAAAACGTCAAAATTCTGCGCAAAGAATTCATGCAAACTTAGCCTCTGTTAATGAAATAAATCAACTCGTAGAGTCGGTTGAAAGCATTGATTTACTCGTGAATAATGCCTCTGTATTTTACCCAACACC
>JBBWVR010000141.1:0-3254 GCA_050256315.1 Gammaproteobacteria bacterium
AGAGATGCCACCTTGCTCAATAGCGAGACGATCAAGCGCACGCACTTGATCACTGGTGTAAAGAAAATTGTGCTGCTTATAAGCCATGTTAGTGGCTATATTAGCACAAAGTCTTTAGTCGGTTACAGCACCTTCAGAGGCGGATTTGGTTAGTTTGGCAAATTTTGCCAACACACCCTTAGTGTAATTTGGCTTGGGTTGTGTCCATTTGCTCAAGCGCTTGTCAATAATACCCTGATCGACTAACAGCTCTAGAGAGTTGTTTTTTGCATCAATTAGAATTTCATCGCCATTTTCAACAACCGCTAAAACGCCACCTTCAAAGGCCTCAGGGGTGATGTGGCCGACGACAAAGCCGTGTGTACCACCGGAGAAACGACCATCGGTAATCAGTGCTACTTTGCCACCAAGGCCCTTACCCATTACAGCAGAGGTGGGCGCGAGCATTTCGCGCATGCCCGGGCCACCTTTAGGGCCTTCGTAGCGGATAACAATAACATCGCCCTCAACAATTTCATCGTTTAGAATAGCTGTAAGTGCATCTTCTTCACGACCAAATGTTTTGGCTTTGCCTTGAAAACTTAAACCTTCTTTGCCGGTGATTTTGGCTACAGAACCTTCAGAGGCGAGATTGCCGCGCAAAATTCTCAAATGTGAATCTTTTTTAATTGGATTATCGAGAGCGCGGATAATGTCTTGATCTTCGGCATACGGCGTAATATCTGCTAAATTTTCAGCGATCGTTTTTCCAGTCACCGTCATGCAATCGCCGTGCAACATGCCGGCGTCTAATAGCATTTTCATTAAGGGTAGTGTGCCGCCGATGGCGACTAATTCGCTCATCATGTATTTACCGGAAGGCTTAAGATCGGCAAGTACAGGTACTTTAGCACCAATACGAGTAAAGTCATCAATGCTTAAATCAACCCCTGCGGCGTCTGCCATGGCGATTAAATGCAATACAGCATTGGTAGAGCCGCCCAAAGTAATAACAACAGTAATCGCGTTTTCAAACGCTTTCATCGTCATAATGTCGCACGGCTTAATATCGTTTTCTAAAAGGTTAAGTACAGCCTTACCAGCTTGAATGCAATCGTTGTCTTTGTCCGCTGAGATTGCATTTTGCGCCGAAGAATTAGGTAGGCTCATACCAAGTGCCTCAATGGCTGACGCCATGGTGTTAGCGGTATACATACCACCACAAGAGCCTGGGCCAGGGATGGCAGTTTTTTCAATGTTTTCAAGCTCGATGTCGGAAATTGCGTTACTGGCACGTTTGCCAACCGCTTCAAAAACACTAACTACGTCGGTATGACCTTTGCCTGGCTGAATGGTGCCGCCGTAAACAAAGATTCCTGGGCGATTAAGGCGAGCAAGACCCATTACGCAGCCCGGCATGTTTTTATCACAGCCGCCGATGGCAACAATACCGTCAAAACCTTGACAACCAACAACTGTTTCAATAGAGTCTGCGATCACCTCTCTAGAGACTAGCGAATACTTCATTCCCTCTGAACCCATGGAGATGCCATCTGAGATGGTAATAGTGTTAAAAATAACCCCCTTGCCACCGGCAGAATTAACGCCTTTTTCGGCCTCATCAGCAAGCTTGTTAATGTGCATATTACAAGGAGTAACCATTGACCAAGTGGAGGCAATGCCCACTTGTGGTTTAGAAAAATCTTCTTTTGTGAATCCTACGGGGTAAAGCATGGCTCTAGAGGCCGCCCTTTCATAACCATCAACAACTTGCGAGGAAAACTTTCTTGTATCTGCCATTACTTTTAAATTAGAAAAAAATACAAATTTTAGACTAAAATAGCGCAATTCTATTGCCAATTTATCTTTTTAAGCTTGGACACAGTCGCACAAATATTGGCATTAATGCAACCCTCAGTTGATGAGGGGCGCTTACTCGAGCGAAGTGCAGAACAGTTACAAGAAGGTCTTGATGATTTTGTTACGGTTGTGCGAGAAGGTGAAATTGTCGGCTGCGCTGGCCTTAAGCACTATCCTGAGAAAAATACCGGTGAAATCTATGCCTTAGTTGTTAATTCCGACTATTACAATACTGGCGTATCGGTCGAGCTAATGACATTGTTATTTGATAAAGCAAGAAGTTTGGGTCTTGCAAGTGTGTTTGCGCTCTCCAAGTACAGCGGCCACTTCTTTGTTCGCAATCACTTTGAAGTTATTGAGGTTGAAGATTTGCCGAAAGAGCGCCAGATTACTTATGATTATCAGCGCAGTCCCCATATTTATCAAAAACATTGCTAGTCCAGTACTTCTAACGAACAGGCATAATACCCTTCATGGAATTAAAAGACAGAATTCGAGGATATTTACCGGTTGTTATTGATGTTGAAACCGCTGGTTTTAACGAGTCAAAAGATGCGTTGTTAGAAATTTGTGCCATTATTTTAGACATCGATGAGTCGGGAAAATTTGTTCAAACTGAACCGATGCATTTTCATATTGAGCCTTTCAAAGGCGCCAATCTTGAGCCTTCTGCATTGAAGTTCAATGGCATTGATGTCAACAATCCATTTCGTTTGGCAGTGAGTGAAAAGCAGGCATTGAGCGAAATTTTTACAAAAGTTAAGGCCGAACTGAGCGAGCAAAAGTGCACTCGCGCTATCCTTATCGGCCACAATGCCTTTTTTGATTTGGGTTTTTTAAAGGCCGCTACTGAGCGAGTGAAAATTAAAAGCCCGTTCCATCAATTCTCTACGCTAGATACGGTGACGCTTTCAGCGCTATACTATGGCGAAACAGTGCTTGCAAAAGCAATGGTCAAAGCGGGCATCGAATGGGATGACTCGCAGGCCCATTCTGCGCTTTACGATACTCGGAAAACTGCTGAGCTTTTTTGCAAAATCTTCAATGAACAGGAGTTTTGCTTATAGCTTTATCCTGCTCATCGCATCAAGTCACATTCATGCGTTAGATGAAGATTGGTTTATTGAAACAGTCCTGCAAAGCGCCCATTTGTTTGAAAGTGCGGCCATTATCTAGAGATCAAAAAAATTGAATTGCTCGGCGATGAACGCCAGTATAACAATTGGCATTTGAATTTAGAGAGAGATTGTTTTGTCAGATCGCGTGCAAGACAAAGATACTAATTACTAACACTCACCAACAAACAAAATTTGATTAGACACGTGTTGATTATGATAACCTCCTGGATCGTTTACTTGTCAACTCTCTGTGATTGCTCTAAAGTCCAAGCCTTGATTTTTTCGGTAATTTCATTC
>JBBWVR010000142.1:0-5372 GCA_050256315.1 Gammaproteobacteria bacterium
TAGTCGCTGGATGGAAGAGCATAAAAATGACGAATATGTAAAAAAGGCACAAAAAGAAGGCTATCGGTGTCGTGCCGTCTATAAGCTAATCGAAGCGATTGAGAAGGATAAAATTATCCACAATGGGGATAAAGTGCTGGATTTAGGCGCTGCGCCTGGCGGGTGGTCACAAGTTGCGATTAAATCTGTTGGCGCTAAAGGTCAAGTTATTGCAAGCGACATATTAGATATTGAAGAGATTCCCGGGGTTGATTTTCTCCAAGGTGATTTCACTGAAAACGATGTTTATGATGCCCTCTTGAAACTAACCAAAGGTGAGAAAATGAACGTTGTACTCTCTGACATGGCGCCGAATATGAGTGGGCATTTGTCTGTAGATCAACCTAAGTCGATGTACTTGGCTGAATTGGCCATGGATATGGCCATCAAAATACTGACAAAAAACGGTCACTTCTTTGTCAAAGTTTTCCAAGGTGATGGTTTTGACGCATACGTTAAAAGTGCAAGAGCTGCATTTAAAAAAGTCACTATTCGCAAGCCAAAAGCCTCACGCCCAAGATCTAAAGAAGTATATCTGTTAGCAAGTCAGCTAAAATAGCGCCTTATGCAAAATTTCAACCAGATTCAATCTCTAATGCAGGCCGATTTAGCGAAAACGGATGAGATTTTAATCGACCGCCTAAACTCAGACGTCGCTCTCATTAATCAAATGAGTCAATACATTATTTCGTCTGGCGGAAAACGCTTGCGCCCTTTATTGCTATTGCTTTGCGCCCGCGCAACAAGCTATCAAGGTGAGCATCATCATGCCATGGCCGTGGTTATTGAATTGATTCATACTGCAACGCTTTTGCACGATGACGTTGTTGACGAGTCAACAACCCGACGCGGTCAAGAAACCGCTAACGAATTATGGGGTAATGCACCTAGTGTGTTGGTCGGTGATTTTCTCTATTCTCGCGCTTTTGAAATTATGGTCGAACCTGATTCAATGGACATTATGCGACTGCTTTCTGAGGCTACAAACAACATTGCCCAAGGTGAGGTGTTGCAGCTACTTAATATTAAAAATGCGGACATTACTCAAGAGCAATATTTCGCTGTTATTAAGCGCAAAACGGCTTGTTTGTTTGAAGCAGCCTGCAAAATTGGCGGTATGCTTTCAAACTCCTCAAGTGAAACGATTGAGGCACTTGGACAATTTGGCCTTCACTTGGGTAACGCATTTCAAATTATTGACGACGTGTTGGATTACGAGTCAGATTCGATAACCATGGGCAAAGAAGTGGGGGACGACCTTGCAGAGGGAAAAACCACTTTACCAATGATCTACGCCCTAGAGCAAACGTCTGGCGAAGAACATAAAATACTAAAAGATGCCATTGAGAATGCTGATACGTCGCATATCGATGACATAATTGCTATTCTCGTGCACGTTAAAGCTTTTGACTTCACTCGAATCGTAGCAGAAAATGAATCACAGCAAGCGATGGAAGCTTTAAACACCTTGCCAGAATCTGATTATCGCTCTGCACTTAGCCTTCTTTGCGAGCTGTCGTTAAAACGTACCTCGTAAATTCAGCATGCTAACTGAGGCGATTAAAGCTGAAATTCGCGCTTCATTTGAGGCAGCAAAAACACAACTTTCAGGCTATAACAACCGCTCTTCGCAAAACCGAATGATGGCGGAAATAGCCAAAACCTTGACTGGCGAATACCCCAATTCAAACCCGATTCTTTGTGTCGAAGCGCCCACAGGAACCGGCAAAACGATGGCGTACTTGATCGCCACCTTGCCCATTGCAAAAGCAAACGATAAAAAATTAGTGATTGCCAGTGCAAACGTTGCCCTGCAAGAGCAATTGCTTTTTAAAGATATTGTTGAGGCGCAAAAATATTCAACGGTAAGTTTTGATTACGCGCTTGCTAAAGGTCGCTCTCGTTACGTTTGTGTTCGTAATTTAATCAACTTAACGGAAGACACCACGGACACTCAATCTTTATTTGAAGACAGCTTGCTTTGGGACGCACCTCCGAGTAAAAACCAGATGGATCAACTCAGAGAAATGACTGAAAACTACACCTCCAACCGCTGGAATGGTGAAATAGACGACCTGGAAACGCCACCCGAGTCTTCATTATGGCAAAAAGCTGCTTGTAACCGTTTCACTTGTACGGCCAAAAACTGTGAGTTTTATAACGACTGCGCCTTCTTTAAAGCACGGAAAAAAGTTGCACAAGCGGATGTTATCATTGCTAATCACGATCTTGTTTTGGCGGATATTTTTAGCGGAAATTCGATTCTTCCAGATGTTGAGGATTGTATTTTTGTCTTTGATGAAGCCCATCATTTCGCTCCAAAAGCATTGTCTCATTTTTCGCAAAGCACCAGCCTTGACTTTATCAAAACATCGATTCGTCAAGCGCAAAGTGCGATGGATCAAATATGTAAAATCACACATCAAGACCCGGTTAAAGGTAGGATTGAGGGCATTGACACCCTGCTTTCCGAATTGAACGCACCCTTATCTGAACTTGATTACACTGATGATATTCATCTATTTGGCTTGAAGGGTGTTGACGCCGAAATCACCAATAATACAAAAAACTTAGCCACAAGCATGAGTGCTGCCTATGCTGACTTTTCTGAGAAAAAAGACGACTGGCAAGCTTTTTGCAAAATCAACCATCAAGACCAAACAACGACTGACAATTTAAACAATATCATCGGTCAAAACGAGCAAAATCTATCGTCTATCGCCTCCCTGCTAAGCGTATTCACTCAAAACAGCAACCAGGATAAACCGCCACCAAGCCATTGGATTGAAAAATCCATCATGGCCAATAAAAAAACAAATTATCACCTAAATTCTGCAAAAATTGACGTCTCCAATCATCTGCACGCTCTTATTTGGTCTAAGGCCGCTGGCGTTGTCCTTACTTCAGCAACTCTCACCGCTCTCGGTAGTTTTGAACGACTAAACCAACAATTAGGCCTACAAGAAAAAGACAATCAATACTTACGCCTAGCCTCACCTTTTGACCATAAATCGGTTGATTTTATTGTTGCTAAAATGAAATCGAATCCAACTCAAGCCTTTGAGCACACGCAAGAACTGGGTAAAGAGCTGAAAAAGCGTATCGATCAAACGCAAGGCACATTGGTAATTTTTGCTTCAAATAAACAAATGCAGTTGGTTGCCGATCTGGTTGAACAGTCCTTAGACTGCTCTCTCTTAATTCAAGGCGAGTACAGTAAAAAACGCATTCTTGAAAAACATGTTGAACTGCGCAAACAAGGCAAAGGCAGTGTTATTTTTGGGCTTGATAGCTTTGCTGAAGGTGTTGACCTTAAAGGCGACAATCTCAATCATGTGATGATTGCCAAACTGCGATTTAGCGTACCCACTTCACCGATAGAAAAAACCACTCAATCGTATCTCGAATCACTCAATCGCAATCCATTTATGGAGATCGCTCTACCAGATGCGTCTCTGCGACTTATTCAAGCCTGCGGTCGACTCATTAGAACCGAAACTGATACTGGCACGATTACGATCTTTGACAATCGCTTAACAACCAAGTTCTATGGCAAACAGTTGCTCAACGCTCTTCCTGGATATAACATTGTTGTGGAAAATTAGATATGTATTTTTTTCCAACAAAATACTGAACAACCCATAAGAAAATAACTCAATCAATTGCTAACTTCTTATTGTGGTGCTCCTATATAACTCTTACTATTCAAGCGCCTTTACAGCGGCATCTCGTTCACGAGTATACCTAGCAACCGAATTATTATACTGCTCCACTGCTATAACTTGACTACGTTGCGAATCCCTATACGGCTTAGTTCGTAATTAACATGCTTAAAGATCACATAAGAACTGGCCAATGTCGCATGATCACAAAGATCAGCCTCTTTAGTGGCGGTGAGTCAACGTATGTGATAACCACTATCAGTTTGTACAAAGAAATGCCGTTTCAGAAAGATTATTCTCAAATGCAATTGATTACATAACCTGCCAGCCACTCGTCAAGAGGGCAAACAGCGTAAGGAATATCTTCAAATGACTTACTGTCAAATGCATCAATTTGAAAATTGTTAGTTGCATTTATTGGAGGTTAATCATCCCAATTAATCATCAACTTATAACTTTGAAAAAACCACTACAAAGCCGTCCACTGGTTCGTTCACCGTGAGTTTTATTGTTGTTTTACTTTCGATTTTGATCTTGTTTGAGCTTTCCAAATCACTAAGTTTTTTTTCAAACCCATTGCTTTCAAAGATTGCTGCATTAATAGAAACGCAAAGAATACCACCAGAACGAGTTACTCTGATTAACTCATCAAAGGCTTCTGGGCCGACATGAGAGTGAGTAAATGTGCCGCATGAGACTAATATGTCGTAAGTTTCTTTCTCCATCGACAATTCTTTGGTTAAGTCAGCGTTGATTAGAGAGCCATACACACCTTTGCAGCGTGCAACTTCCAACATCTCACTTGAAAAATCAAGACCATCGATCTGGTCATAGCCTAATTGAGAAAGCCTCTGTGCCACAAGCCCTGTACCACATCCAACATCAAGAATTCGTGCTTCTGCATTAGTACAATAAGTGGCAGCAATATTCGCTACGTGCACGGGTCCAACATAGCCTAAAGAGTCCACAAGATCAGTATCATAAGAATTTGCCCAATCTCGGTACAGTGGTTTAGCTTCCCCTTTTTTTAAATTGTAGGCGCGCTTAAGTAATAATTTGGATTGACTTATATTTGTCATTTATTGTTGGCTTCTCTATTGTGAAAACAAAATATGCACCTTATGCAACGATTGACTCGATCAATGTTACGTCATAATACCTTTAAAACCAACGCCGTTAACATCACTAAAAAGTTATTGGGTGGCTCACTGCGCTTTTCATGGATACCCAGAGTGGCTCTGATTGCTTGAACAACACTTGCTTCATTTCAACCCAAGTTTTTCCTTAATAAATTGATTGCGAAAAACACCCTTAGGGTCGAACTGATAGCTCACACTTCGAAACAGATCAAGGTTCGGATACAGCTGATTAACTTGCTCGCCAGTCTGAGGGAACCACTTTCCCCAATGTATTCGCGCACCAAAGAGTTCAAACATGCTGTTGGCCAAGAATGTTGCTAGCGCATAAAAATGATCTCTTGGTTCGACATACGTAATAAAGCTGATTGCGTAGTAATCTTCAAAGTTGCCGGATGCCATTGATATAAGAGTGTCGTCAGGCAAAATTCGTCGAAAACAGATGGGATAGTGATGAGTAAATTGTCCTTTAATACTCTCCAGTGAATCAAGCAGATCGGCTTTCTGTAATCTCTCATGTGTCGAAGGTGATAAC
>JBBWVR010000143.1:0-2926 GCA_050256315.1 Gammaproteobacteria bacterium
AAACCAGAATGTGAGGTTTTTTTATACCAAAATAACGAAAATCACGACTGATGATTTCAATTACTTGCGTTAAAGAGTCTTGAGTAATGTTATTCGAGACTTGATTTAAAGGGAGGTGGGTTGTTGCCAAGGCAACTTTAAGTGTGTCGGTGGCAAGCAACATCACTGTTTTGGGAACATTGCTTAATTTTGCGAAAAATTCGGTATGGCCACTAAATTCGACACCGGCCTCATTGATAACACCTTTATGGACTGGACCCGTTAGCAGGCCATCAGCCTCGCCACTTAGGCAATGTTTGCCAGCTGTTGTCAGTGTTTCAAGTACGTATTCAGAATTATCAGCATTGAGCACACCCGGAATGGCGTCTGCTTTTGCTGAAATGGGGTAAACACTAAGTACCCCTTGTTTTGTTGTTGCTGATTCCGTCAAACGAATGGGCAAGCCAAGTTTCTTTGCTCTTTGTTTTAAAATATTTGGATCACAATAAGCGACTATGTTTTGAGCTCTTTCTTGTTGTGCGACCATAATTGCCAAGTCTGGACCGATACCAGATGGCTCACCGGGTGTAAATGCGATTGACATGTTTTTATTGTTGATTCTGAATGAGGATATTATAAGGTTAAGTGAGCTGTATTCGCCGACTAGATTTCACTTATTATGGCATTTAAAGCGCAGTTAGGGCTATAAAAATCTCCATGGCAAAAAGTAGCTGATATATAATAAATTTGGAGAAGATAACTATTAACTGTATTGCTATAATTTGTGCTAATTTCGTGCCTACGACATACTGCTGTTATATTGCTTCTGAGTGTGTCTACACACTCAGTGATGGCGGCGCTTGGCAGCGAATCTGGCACTGATTTTACCAGCGATACTTACACTGTAACCAATGGTAGTTACTCGCATCTCGCTGTACTTGGTGGCACGGTTATTTCGTCAGAAGTTGTTGAACTGAATGCCAATAGCTATTCTCAAGTTGCTGTTGTTAACGGCAACGAGGGTGACTTGTTTGCAAAGGGCTCAATATTAATTGAGTTTGACCAAAGGGCGCTACAGAGCCAAAGAGCGAATGCCTACAATCAAATCTTGCAAACGAGTGAAATGCTTCGTTACGCTCAAGCAAATGCAGACACGTTAAGCGCTGAGCAGAGGGCGATTGTCAATAATGCCCAATACCAACTAAACCAAACTCAAATGCAATTGCGTTTTATCGAATCTCAATTGCAAAACTCAAGCGTTCATGCACCTTTTAATGGCATGATTATCCGCAAATATGTTTCGCCTAGGCAGCAAACAGAACCCCATCAGATATTGTTAGAATTTTCCAATATTGCGCAACTGCAACTCGAAGTTCGCGTACCGATTAGGTTATTACCACAAGTCAGAATTGGTGCCTTTTACAAAGTAAAGATTGACACACTTCGCCAAGCTGTTTCTGCAACCGTTGCGCAAATTAAGCCCATCACACAAGACTACAGTCATAGTGCCATTGTTTTATTAAGCCTCCCTGAAGGGGTGCCTGTATTGCCTGGTAGTTTTGCCGAGTTAGAGCTACCAATTGCCAATGACAGCAAACCAGTGCCAATGATCCCAAATGCCGCCATTTCTTGGCACGCAAGCTTGCCTAGTGTCTATGTCCTCAATAACGCCAATCAAGTTGGTCAACGCTTTATACGATTGGGCGACTCTCTTGACGAAAGAATGACCTTGGTGCTCACTGGTCTAGGGGTTGGTGAGGTGATTCTGAGTAATCCCAAGCAGTACTTGGCTTTAAATTTGGCTATTTAAATAGGCAGCGCCAATGAATGAAAATAGCCAAACCATTGATGAAACTTCATTCAACAGCAGTGACGAAGGCTTGAATAAAAGCGTTCATTCACCTGTTACTTTTGTTCTATTTATAGGCATTCTCATCATTGGTATCATGAGTTATTTGTCGATACCGAACGGCCTAGACAAGAGCAAGACTCCACCCATTGTTGACATTGATATTAGCTATCCCGGTGCCTCATCTGATATTTTGTCAAGCCTAGCCGTAGCGCCACTTGAACGTAGTCTCTCACACATTGATGGCGTTAAACAAATTAGCTCGATAAGCGATAAAAATCACGCCATAGTCACACTTGAGCTTAGCGAGGTTAGAGGTGCCCAAGAGGTATTAAACGCCATACATAAGAATATTAGCAAAGCTCGCGAAGTACTACCTGAGGGTGCAAAAATAACTGCCACTAGAGTGGGGGGCGCCTCAGAACGGCCATTTGCAATTCTCACCCTTTTTTCCAATTCTCTAGACGACGCCCAACTTAGAATTATTGCCCTGCAAAGTTTGGCAAGTTTTGAGGCGCTTGAAGGGGTTTCCGGGGGTGTGGTTACCGGTGGCAGACAAAGTGCATTTCATGTCGATATCTCCCCCACACGGTTGGCAAATTTTGAGATTAGCCTAATGATGGTACTCGAAGCCATTCGAAGTGCGAATGGCAGTAGCAATGTGGGTGACATTGAATACGATGGCAACCAAATAGATATTTATGCGGGTGATTATTTTCGTGGCACTGAGGATATTGCCAATATTGTTGTAACAACAATAAATGGCACTCCAGTTACTGTGCGTGACGTAGCGAGTGTTCGTTTTGGCGTTAAAGATACTTCGCAAATGGTGAGTCATTATTCCAAAGAAGTAACGCCGCTTGGCGCTCAAGCGGTGACAATTGCCCTGTATCAAGATTCAGGCGTCCAAGAAGTCTCGCTCAATGAGCATCTTAATGCTCAAATTACCTCTTTGAGAGCTGAAAATCCTTCAAGCCAACTTGGTATTACCTTGACAAGAAACACGCTGTCATTGCCTAATAACATGACGCAATTTTGGCTTACTAAATTCATTATTTTTATCGGGCTAATTGCTTTATCGATTTTGCTGACTTTGGG
>JBBWVR010000144.1:0-5000 GCA_050256315.1 Gammaproteobacteria bacterium
AGATTTAATGAAGATTTGAGGCTCATAACGCACCGTTGTAACACGCTTAAGTCTATAATTCCCCAACCTCTTCAAGCACGCCTCGAGCAATTCTAAAACACTCGACACCTTGTGGTACACCGCAATAAATGGCAATAGCATGAATAATGGCTCGCAACTCTTCCTTGGTTACGCCGTTTGTCAGCGCACCTTTGCAATGTAACTCCCACTCATGCATTTTACCAAGCGCAGCAATCATCGTAAGGTTCATCATTGATCGTGTTTTTTCATCAATAGTGTCGTCGCCCCAACCAAAACCCCAGCACCACTGTGTCATTTGCTCTTGAAAAGGTCGATTAAAATCATCGGCAGCCGCTAAGTTTTTATTGACATAATCTTCACCAAGTGTCGATCTACGCTTTTCCAGTCCTAGTTCAAATAGTTTTTTGTCCATCAGTTCTCCTCATCGTTTTGGTTTATTATCGCACAACAAAAGGGTTTGCCATTGGTTCAGTAGAGGTATTTATCCACGTTGTTTTGGTGCGCGTGTATTCGTATATTGCATCAATACCAGCCTCACGACTGCCACCACTATTCTTAAATCCGCCAAACGGCGCAATGGGTGAAATGACTCGGTAGGTGTTCACCCAGACAACTCCAGATCGAATTTTTTGTGATACGCGGTGTGCTCGCGCTAAATTTTGAGTGAAGATGCCAGCACCCAGTCCGAACTCTGAGTCGTTAGCCATGGCAACGGCTTCTTCTTCGGTTTCAAACGGAATAGCGCTAATCACCGGCGCGAAAAACTCGGTCCGTGTGCACTCAATGGATTGGTCTGGACAGTCAAGCAAAGTAGGTTCGAAATAGTTTCCTTGTTGCATATGTTCGGGTCTTTTTCCGCCGAAAACTAGTCTGGCTCCTTGTTTAACAGACTTAGTAATTACATTGTATGCACGATCTACTTGGTGTGCTGTGGCCAGTGGTCCAACCTGTGTTTTGCTGTCCAAGGGGTCACCGATAACTATCGTTTTTGCGCGCTCAGAAATCCGAGCAACCACTTCGCTGTAAATGGCTTTGTGGATAAAGACGCGAGAGCCAGCAACACAACTTTGGCCCGAAGCACCAAAGTTTCCGGCAATAATGCCGTTCACCGCACCTTCGATATCACAATCATCAAATATCAACATCGGCGACTTGCCGCCAAGTTCAAGGCTAACATGGGCAAAATTCTCCGCGGTATTGCGTACAATATGTTTTGCCACTTCGCAGCCGCCAGTAAAGGCAACTTTGGCAACCATTGGGTGGGAGGTAATCACACGCCCACAAGGCTCGCCAAAGCCAGTAATGATATTAACAACACCTGGTGGGAAGCCAGCCTTGTCAACAAGCTCCGCAAACTTAAACAGCGCAGCAGGCGCTTGTTCAGACGCCTTAATAACTACTGTATTACCAGCGGCCAGTGCCGGCGCAATCTTCGTTGCTGATAAAAATAATTGTGCATTCCATGGCACAATCGCAACAACAACACCAATAGGCTCTCTTGTTGTAAAAACACACATGTCAGGCTTATCTATCGGCAACACTTCGCCTTGAATTTTGTCTGCAAGACCAGCGTAATAGTAATAATAATCAGCAACATAGCGTGACTGGGTTTTGGTCTCAAGCGCCAATTTACCCGAATCTCTTGTTTCCAACTCACCCAGTACGGAGGCATTTTGGGCGATTAAATCACCCAGCTTATGCAGTAACTTGCCACGCTCTGTAGCGCTATAATCGGCCCACGGTCCGCTAAACAGGGCTTCATGGGAAGATTCAATAGCGTGGTTTGATTCCTGTTCAGTTGCTGCTGGAAAAGTTGCCCAGGGCTTGCCGTTGGCAGGGTTTGTGCTTTCAAAATGTTCAGATCCGTCTGAAAATTCACCGTTGATATAATGTTTAAAGTGTTGCATGTTTTCCCTCAATAATTGCCTAGTTAAATTCAGGCATAACTTTTTCGATAAAGAGTTCTAATGAGCGCTTTTTCTTGGCAAAACTCATTGAGCTGTCAATCCAATAACTGTACTCATCATAACCGAGTGTTTCACAATGTTTGACGCGACGCACAACCTCTTCTGGTGTTCCAATAATACTGTTTTTGCGCATATTCTCAGGTGAGTACATCTCAATTTTTGCCATCTCTTCTTCGCTTAACGGTTCTATTAGGCCATGGTCAATCGGCCGCTCGTTCTTAAACCAAGCACCGAAATAACAATAAAAGCGAGAAATATCTCTAGCGCCCTGTGCGATTTCTTCTTCGCTTTCGCCGACAAAAGTATGGCGCAGCAGCATAATTTTTGGTCTCGGTTTGTCACTGTGGGTTTCGCAAGCCTGATTGAAGCGCGCTATCAATGAGGCCACCTCTTCGTCGCCGAGCCATAGCGGCGTCACTTGAACATTGCAATCGTTTTCTAGAGCAAAGTCATGAGAGCTTTGATCCCTTGCAGCAATCCAAATTGGCGGACCTTTATCTTGAAAGGGTTTGGGCGAGCTGGTTGTTTTTGGGAAAGACCACTTGTCGCCATCGTGCGTATAATTGCCCTTCCAAAGCTTTTGCACCGCCGGCACTATTTCACGCAGAGCGCCACTGGCGCCATAAGCATCAATACCACAGCCAACGCGTTCATACTCAACGAATAGGCGCCTCTGGCAATGCCAAGTTGCAAACGACCTTGGGTGATGAGGTCGGCCATAGCGGCCTCGCCCGCCAGTTTGATAGGGTGCCAAAAGGGCGCAACAATCGTTGCCGTGCCTAGTTTTATATTTTTTGTGCGGTGCGACAGGTCTACCAAATTGGTAAATGGATTGGGGGCAATGGTGAAATTCATGCCGTGGTGTTCGCCTGTCCAGATAGTGGTGAAGCCGCCTTTCTCAGCAATTAAGCACAGTTCAATGTATTCCTTGTAGAGTTGTTTTTGACATTCGCCCTTGTCAATGCGCTCCATATGTATAAAAAATGAAAAATCCATTATAAACTCCTATAAATAATCACCTGTGTTGGTGATGGCCTTAGATTTTTTTCGACTTTAGATTATAATTTACCCAGCCTTCAGTCTCTTTGCCGACATAAATACCAAATGCGTTCAACGCCCTCTCGGCGATGTAGCGTTTCAACATGGTGCGATTCCACTCACCGCGGATACGCTCAAACGGCACTGCATCAAAAGCGTAGAACTGACCACCTGTTGCGTTATTTTCGCTGTCAATTTGTGCACGGTAGTAAATGAGACTAGTCTTGTCGTCAGTGTTCTCAAACACTGAAAACAGATAGTGTTCCGGCACATCAATGCCGATTGATTGGAGTTTGCCCAACAAACTGCTGCCATCATTCGCCGAACCAAGGCTACCGGCTGTTGGAAAGTCAAGATACCCGCCCTCTTGCTCGGTTAGAAAAATTTTATTGTGACACTCAATCAATGCACCCACCAGCACTTTAGTGCTGCCATCCTCCATTGCCCGTAGCATTTGTTGTTCAAGCGCGAGATTGACATAGTTGCCTCGTAAAAACACCAGCGGAGTAATAATGGTACTGTCAAACTCAACAACCTTGCCCAAAAGAATGTAGTGGTCGCCGGCATCGACACAATTATCTTTAACACAATCAAACCAAGCCACAGTGTCGGTGATGATTGGGCAGCCTGTGGTTTTTGATGTCCAGTTCACATCGGCAAATCTATCGTCGACAGGACTGGCAAAAGTGGTTGAGATTTGTTGCTGTTTTTCTGAGAGAATGTTGACGGCAAAATGCGCGCTTTCTGTAAATGCCTCAATATTAAACGAGGCTTTATCAATACAAATAAGAACCAGTCTAGGGTCTAACGAAACCGAGCTAAACGAGTTGGCAGTGAAGCCAATGGGCTGGCCATCATTGTCAATGGTGGTGACCACGGTGACACCTGTTGGAAAGGCACCAAGGGCGTGTCGAAATTTTCTGGCTTGTTCGCTAATCATGTTATTGCAGTGCCTTGGTTAGAAAGGCCTCGATGAGAGCGTTAACTTTTTTTGGAGCAATATAGGCCATCATATGCGCCTCACCAGCAATCGATAAAAATTCACCATTGGGTGTTAGTTCTGCCATTTGCTTTGACATGGCTGGTGTTGAATTTGGGTCGTCATCACCCGTTAAGTATAGAACAGGCATGGTTAAGAGCGAGAGTTTATTGACGAACGCTTGGTCGGCAAGTGCAAACAAACGATAAGCGCGGCCGTAGCCATGGGGCGAAACATCCGCTAACCAGCGTTTAATCTTTGCTATTTTTTTTGATTCTTCGGCGCCATTTTTCCCCGAAAACCAGCGCTTTAGAGTTTGGTCGGTATTGCCAATTTCGCCAGACTCAATGACTTTTTTAGCCCCCTGTAAGACACGATTCTGTTCTGTCTGAGTGCGATTATAAACAATATTAATGGGTATTAGGCTTTGCACTTTGTCGGGATATTTCAAGGCAAAGGAAATACTAATCAGTGCACCCATCGAGTGGCCTGCCAAGGAAAAAGACGACACACCAACATGCTCAATAAGACGATTAAGCTGTTCTACGTAGTCATCCAATGTGGGGTTGTCATTGGCCATAGGACTCTCGCCATGACCCAGAAAATCATAGGCAATAACTTGATAAGAGTCGCTGAAGTGTTCGAGCTGTGGTTGCCATACATCGGCATTCATGCCAACACCGTGGATAAACACAAGCGTCGGCAAAGACGCGCCAGACACAGAAAACGCGGTGCCATCGGCGGCAAAATTTCGAGAGGATAAAGTTAGGTTGGGGCTCAAGTCAATCATTGTAATCCTTACAACGCATTCAAAGTCATCAATGGCACACACCGTTTTCACTCACTGCCTGCCGACTTGAGGCTGATAAATATAACGCATCACTCTGCGCTTGTCAAGCGGTCGCTTATGTGATTATAAAATATATTATAATTTGGATTTATTTAATATAATTGTTATTTAATTTGGTAATATTGCAATAAATTAGTATAATAGT
>JBBWVR010000145.1:0-2594 GCA_050256315.1 Gammaproteobacteria bacterium
TAGTGAGCCATTATCAATCAATGGCATTAATTGATTCTCAACCACACCAATCTCGGTTCGATGCGACACCTCATTTACTGCATGCGCTAAAGCTTCAGGGTTGTTTGTTAAAGATGCTAATTTAGCAACTATTTTAGAGCCGTCAATTAAGTCAATAACTTTGGTATGGCTGGCAATACCCAGTTCATTAATATTTTGTATCAAGACCTGGACTTCATCAAAGGTGTTAAATTCTTTACCTTTTGCACCAATGACATCGCCAAGCGCCTTTAATTGCTCAAAATGCGTTGTGACTTGCTCTGCAGTTGAGAGCTGATCAACCTTGGTCATCAGCACGTCCACTTGCACATTGAAACTGTCAATTTGACTTAATACACTTTCTCTAAATTCACTACTAACTAATTCCGCTTTATCGCTGAATGATGCTGACAAATGGTTGACACGTTCAACCAAATCGGCGGCTCCTTCCTGAGCCTTGATTAATGGCATTTGGTCCGCTATATCATCCAAGAGAGGTTTAATTGCGCCGAAAGAGTTTAATAATTCTGGGTATGACTGCGAGCTATTTAGAGTCTGCTGCAGACTATCAACAGTGCTAGAAAAGTGTTCAAAGGCAGTTGTCGATGTTGTCTCATAATTTGCACTAAGAACTTCCATTTTGCTCGTTAATGCACTTGACAGGGTTTCTACCGATGCCAGCAATTCTTCTGAATTACTGACTTTTGCGAGCGGATTAGAATCGCCTGTAAATTCTTTTAATGTGCCTGCTTTCTCGCCTGCACGTTCAACCAAAATGCGTGCGCGCTCGGCCACTTGAACTAATTGTGAGTATTCAGTTGCTTCAGCAACTTGCATTGTAAGATCGTCAGATCGAGTTATCATTCTTTGAATGAAATCCAAGTCTTTGTTGACAATTCTAAGGTTTGCAATCTCAGAAGCTCTTGGCAAGCACTCTAAGACATCTGTTTTTGGTATTGGTCTAATCGCCATTTAAAACTCCATTTATACAAAAAATTGCCTGCATCCATCCTGACTGCAGGCAATAAGATAGAACCTTGTAAAAACTACTCTATATTTATAGAGCCGCTCTCACTGCAGCTGCGATATCTTCACTTACCCAAGCTTCCCAAATATCACTATTTGCAAGGAAGTGAGCGGCAGCGTCTGCGCCTGTACCGTTGTTGTCATCCATCCACACTAGCTCAGCGTTAAGCGCTGTACCAGGGATAACACGAGCAGCAAAGTAGTCTGTTACCTCAGAACCTTGTCTGTATGCATTTTCACTAAGCGCTGTAACAACACGTGATTGAATCCAAGCAGAAGGCTGTGGATCAGCACAATCAGCCAATGCGATACAACCTACCCAGTTGTCGTCGCCTGCATACGCAATATCCCAATCAACCATTGTTAGGCCATACTTACCAACAATTGATGTTGGATTCCAGTAGTAGCCGAACCAGTTTTCACCTGACTCAGAGGCTTTAGCAATAGAGCCATCAAGACCAGCAGCAGAACCTGGATCTACCAGTGTCCAGCCTTTAGCGGCCATATCATTAGCCTCAAACAAGTTAGCGTTTGCTAATTGACAACCCCAGCCTGCTGGGCAACCATGGAACTTGCCGCCGAATAAATCAGGGCGAGCTAGAACTGCTGCAACAGTAGTCAATTCAGGGTATGCATCAAGCGTATGTGGCAATAACCACCAACCTTCACCAAGACCTGTGATTGGACCTTCAGTACCAACCATCATTCTGCCTGCGTCTACCGCAGAATCAAGCAAATCAGATACCGCATTCGCCCATAGTTCAGGTGCTACGTCTGGTGTACCTTTTTCATTCATAGACGTAAATGTAGGCATTGTTGAACCAGCAACAAGCGATACATCACAACCCATTGCTGTCAAAACTGCCGCGTCAACATTGGCAATCATTGAAGCTGATGCCCAGTTCATTTCGGCGATAATCATTTTTCCACAGCCCGCATTAGCAGCCGTGCTCAGTAACAATGCACCGGCGACGGCACCTGCTACTTTAGTCGTTAATCGTACGTTCATACGTTTCTCTCCTTATTTTTTTCAAAAAAAATTACTTAATTAGTGGAGCCAACAAGCACTCGCACCAAAATTATTATATCAAGCGAAATTATTATGTGAGACTCTTTTTAGTTAGGCTATACATTAATTGAATGAATTTAATTTTTTTTTTACTGACAAGAACTAATGATATATTTTTTCTTATAGGAAAGTTGTCAATTTATTGGATTCAAACTCCTAAAAAATCCCAACGTTAAAGGGATCTTTAAGTTATCTATCTTGCGCCACTGCGTGCACATTACTGATTTAAGTAAAATAATCTATTGAGAAAACCGATTAACATAATTAACATTTTTTGTCATAACTATAGTAAAAAACCTAGTGCTAAGCGTCTTTCTGACCCCTAAAAAGGAGAAAGACACTCGATATTAATGCACTATTCTGTGTTAGAGGTAATAGTCAATCAACAACTGATTGGAGTCTTTCTACTGACTTCCCTCGCTCGCTTCTTCAGACTCTTCGTCGTCATCAGATTCAGCAATTTTGGCAATAGAGACCAATT
>JBBWVR010000146.1:0-2625 GCA_050256315.1 Gammaproteobacteria bacterium
TACAAATACCTTCAACTGATTATGTAGTACTTAAATATAGCCGGATAACCCCACAGACTCTCCTTAGGTTGTAACGAAATATATTGACTGTTTTATTCTGCTATAGGCCGGCTATATTTAAGTGCTACTGAATCAAGACGTCACAACACGAGTACTAAAATCGTAGTATCTTCCAGATTTACCTTAACACCCCTTCACTTATTAAGCTTAATCAAAAAAACTACTACTAGGAAAAACACGAAAAACCCTCGATCACTTTCAAAAAGAAGTAGATGTAACAGAAACAATTGCCAAAAAAATGAACAAGAAATCAAAGCAGTTATTGAAGTCCAGCCGAAATAGGATTTTTCTTTGGATAGCTATATTGAGTCTTTCCCATCTACAAAAACATAAATATTGCCTAAGGCACATTCCACATGAAAATAGTGATTAATTAACGTCTTAATGACTTAACCAATGCTTATCGTCCCAAGCCAAAATAAATATGCAAAACAAGTGGCTTTGAAATACTTAATCACTCAACCCTATTGGCAATCAACTCAACAACAACCTCTGGCTCGGCTAAAGTTGAAATATCGCCCAAGTTTGCAAAATCATTTTCAGCAATTTTTCTCAATATTCGACGCATAATTTTCCCAGAGCGTGTTTTTGGCAGTCCAGGAGAGAATTGAATCTTATCAATGGTTGCAATAGGGCCAATTTCTTTTCGCACCAAAGCCACCAGTTCGCCGCGGAGAGAGTCATCACTTTCAGCGCCACTCATTAGTGAAACATAGGCGTAAATACCCTGACCCTTGATATCATGTGGCATACCAACAACGGCTGCTTCACTCACTAATTCGTGTAATACCAGTGCAGACTCTATTTCAGCCGTACCCAAGCGATGACCGGAGATGTTAAGCACGTCATCTACTCTACCGGTAATCCAGTAATAACCATCGGCGTCTCGTTTAACGCCATCGCCAGAAAAATATTTACCGGGATAAGTTGAAAAGTAAGCCTCTATAAAGCGTTGATGATTATTGTATAGTGTGCGCATTTGCCCCGGCCAAGATTGTGCAATAACCAACACACCTTCTGCTTCGCCCTCCATGACCTCGCCTTTCTCATTTAGCACTTGAGGCACAATACCGAAAAAAGGTTTTGAAGCAGAGCCTGGTTTTAATTCTGTTGCAAATGGCATTGGCGTAATCATGTGACCGCCGGTTTCGGTTTGCCACCAAGTATCAACAACGGGGCACTTTCCTTTACCAATAACATTGAAATACCACTCCCATGCCTCAGGATTAATTGGTTCACCCACAGTGCCCAAAATTTTTAAACTTGATCTATTCGTTTTTTCGACAAAGGCATCACCTGCGCCCATCAAAGCCCGTATTGCAGTAGGCGCCGTATAAAAAGTATTCACTTGGTGTTTATCAACTATCTGCCAAAAACGAGAAGCATCAGGATAATTGGGTACACCCTCAAACATAAGTGTTGTTGCGCCATTAGCCAAAGGACCATAAACAATATAAGAATGACCAGTCACCCAGCCAACATCAGCTGTACACCAATAAATATCACCCTGTTGATAATCGAATGTGTATTTATGCGTCATTGCCGCGTAAAGCAAATAGCCGCCTGAGGTGTGTAACACACCCTTTGGTTTACCAGTTGAGCCTGAAGTGTAGAGAATAAATAAAGGCGCTTCGGCATCAAACATTTCACAAGGGCACTCAGTTGACGCGCTTGCAACTAATGAGTGGTACCAAATATCTCTATCTCTCCACTCAATTTGAGCGCCAGTTCTCTGCACAACTATTACGGCTTCCACACAATCACACTTTGAAACTGCTTTGTCAACATTAATTTTCAGTGGTATCGACTTCCCCCCACGAACGCTCTCGTCAGCAGTAATAACAATTTTGCACTCCGAATCAAGAATCCGATCCCTTAAAGCATCGGCTGAGAAACCACCAAAAACAACCGAATGAATGACGCCAATTCGCGCACAAGCCAACATCGCAACGGAAGCCTCTACAATCATTGGCATGTACAAGCAAACTCTATCACCTTGAACAACGCCAAGACTTTTCAAGCCATTGGCGAATTTACATACTTTTTTATAGAGTTCATTGTAAGTGATCGACTCACTGACATTTGGATCATCACTCTCCCAAATAATCGCCACTTGCTCGCCTCGTTCAGCCAAATGTCGGTCCAGGCAATTATAAGAAACGTTTAAGCTTGCCCCTTCAAACCAAGCAATCTTTCCTTGGAAATAATCCACATTGGAAACGCGATCCCACTCTCTACCCCAGTCGAGAAAAATTCTCGCTTGCTCTGCCCAGAAGGCATCTGGATCTTCAATGGACTGCTCATACATTAACTCATAATTATCTGGATTAATCAGTGGTTTTCTATCGACTGGCTCAGGCATGTAGGTCATTGGTTTTTTAATAGATTAAAGTAATAATAGCACTCAATGTTACCTAACCCTTTAATCAGTTAAACGCCAATATATAGCATTTTTCATGAGACAAAAAAAATGACGCTTTCGCGTCATATTCTTATAAATATTTAACTAAGATTATTTTTCATCAACAACCAAGTCGTCACTTTCAGTATCAAGTACTTTTTCCG